>CADEFD010000008.1:53448-66119 GCA_902826515.1 uncultured Acidobacteriota bacterium | reverse complement strand
CTCGCAGACGACCAACTACGGCCACTTCGGCAAGAAGGGCATGACCTGGGAAGCGACCGACAAGGTCAAGGCGCTGCTGAAGGCGATCTAGACCGGGGACCGGGGCTCGGGTCCCGGGGCTCGATCGACACGACGAACGGCCCCGTGGGAGCGATCCCGCGGGGCCGTTTTGCCGTTCAGGGGCGCTTCAGCAGGCCGTGGCGATCCGCGGCGCCGGCAGTCCCGGCTCGTGCGCGATCCGGCCCGGCCGGTATTCGGCGTAGACGTAGACGGGAATCCCCAGTGCGCCAAGCCGATCTTCGATGACCGGCAGCACATCCCCCCACGTCAGCGCGCCGACTCCGGTGGCCAGCCGCGGCACCGCCACGGAGCTGAAGTTCTCCTTCACGGCCATCTTCGCGAGCGCGCGCAGCGACTCGCGCACGTGATGCAGCGTGGCGCGTCCCGGCCTGGCGCCGTCGCCGTATCCGCCCTCCTGGGTCAGCAGGTGGACGACCCGTACACCCTCCGGCGCCCCCCACAACCACGCCGTGCCGGGTTTCGGATGCTGCTGGCTGCACCAGTGATGGAAGTCCTTGTGCAGCGCCGGGTACTTCTGCCGGATCGCGAGCGCCAGGCCCTGCGACATCGGGTCGTTCGGGGCTACGCCGTGCGCCACGACCTGCGCACGCGACAGCAGGATGTCACCGGACACGAAATGAATCACGCATACCTCCCTTGCACCGGGACCTGCTGCCCGGTGTCAGCTGCGGGCGCAGGAGACGCAGGTGGTCGCGCCTGGCAACGCGGCGAGGCGGGCGCCGCTGATCTCCTGACCACAACGGGCGCAACGGCCATACGTACCGGCATCGATCCGGCGGAGCGCCAGCCGCAGGGCTTCGGCTTCCGCGCGGCTCGCATCGTCGAGCCCCTCGAGGACGTCGTCGTTCTCGAGTTCGGTGGCCCGCTCCTGCCAGTCGCGGTCGCCGGGCTTCCTGAGGTCGCCCGAGATGCGATCGACGCGCTTCAGCAACACGTCGAGCCGGCGTTCGAGCTCACCCCTGAGAACCGTGACGTCTGGCATTACGCCCTCCGCCCTCCAGCACATCAAGATCGGTGCCGTGCCTGCCGCTGAGTTTCCGCGGCAAAACGTGGGATGCCCTCGGGCGAGGCCGTTGCCGGCGCGGGGGATTTCCCGCCCTGTCCCCGGCATGGGCGCCCTCGGGAGGCGGCATGACAGACGCGCGGCGCCCGGCGGGCACGTCGATCGTCGGCGGCGCGGGGCTTGCAGCCGCAGATGGAATGGTCATCGACGACCAGCGCGAGGTCTTCGCCGCCCTGTCGCGGCCGGACACCTACGGCCCGGGCTGCACGTCCGTCGAGCGCATCGACACCCACAGCGCCGCCGTGTTCCTGGCCGGCGACCGCGCGTGGAAGCTCAAGCGCGCCGTGCGCTACGACTACCTCGACTTCTCCACCGTCGAGCGACGGCGCCAGTACTGCGAGGCCGAGCTGGCGCTGAACGCCCGCACCGCGCCGTCGATCTACCGTCGCGTCGTGCCGCTCACCCGCGACAGCCAGGGTGGCCTCGTGCTCGACGGGCCGGGGCCGCCGGTGGAGTGGCTGCTCGAGATGCGGCGCTTCGACGGCGACGCCCTGTGCGATCGGCTGGCCGAACGCGGAGCGCTGGGTCTGCCGACGATGCAGGCGCTCGGCCACGCGGTGGCGGTGATGCATGCGACGGCGCCCGTCTCCCGCGGCCGCGGCGGGGCGGTGTCGATGCGCTGGGTCATCGACGGCAACGCCGAGGCCTTTGGGTCGTTCGCCGAGGAACTGCTGCCGCAGGCGCGCCACCGTGTGGTGACGGCGCGGGCGCGGGCGCTCTGCGAGCGGCTGGCGCCGCGGCTCGACGCCCGCGCCGCGCGGGGTCTCGTGCGCCAGTGCCACGGCGATCTGCATCTGCGCAACATCGTGCTGCTCGATGGACGGCCGACGCCGTTCGATGCGGTGGAGTTCAACGACGCGATCTCGCACATCGATGTCTGGTACGACGTGGCGTTCCTGCTGATGGACCTGTGGCGGCGCGGGCTGCGGCGTCATGCGAACGTCGTATTGAACGAATACGCGCGCGCCACCGGCGATCTCGACGGCCTCGCCGTGCTGCCGCTCTTCCTCGCCTGCCGCGCCGCCGTGCGCGCCAAGACGAGCGCCACCGCGGCGACGCTCGCGGCGGGTGACGAGGCGCGCGCCACGCTCGCCGGCACCGCGCGCACCTACCTCGCGCTCGCCGAATCGCTGCTCGAGCCGCGGGCGGCCGCCCTTGTCGCCATCGGCGGCTTCTCGGGCTCCGGCAAGTCCACGCAGGGCGCGCTGCTCGCGCCGGACCTCGGGCCGGTGCCCGGCGCCCTGCACCTGCGCAGCGACATCCTCCGCAAGGACATGTTCGGCGTGCCCGCGCACGACACGCTGCCGGCCGCCGCCTACACGCCCGACATCGGCGCGCGCGTGTACGCGCGCCTGGCGGAGATGGCCGCCGCCACCCTCACCACCGGCCACGCCGTGGTGTGCGACGCGGTGTATGCCGAGCCGGCCGCGCGCGCCGCGATTGCCGCGGTGGCCGCGCGGGCCGGGGTGCCGTTTGCGGCGACGTGGCTCGATGCGCCCGACGCCACGCTGCTGAGCCGCGTCACCGCGCGCCGGCACGATGCCTCCGACGCCGATGCCGACGTGGTGCGCCGGCAGGTGGCACGCGTGCAGCCGCCGGGTGACTGGGCGCGCCTCGACGCCACGAGTGACGCCGAGACCACCCAGGGCCGGCTGCGCGAGGCCCTGGCCGGCCGCGGCATCCACGCGGCGTAAGCGCCGGATCGTCTACGGCCGGCCGCGCATCGCCGGCGTGACGATGCCCACCTTCTCCACGCCGGCGCCCTTCGCCGCATCGATGACGGCCACCACCTCGCCGTAGCGCAGCACGCCGTCGCCCATGATGTAGAGCGTCTTGTCGCGGCGATCGGCGAAGACCGCGCGCAGGCGCTCGCGGAGCTGGCCGAGCGACACGTCCTGGCTGTTGATCGAGAGCTGGCGCGCCGCCGAGTACTCGACCACGATCTGCTCGTTCGTGAAGACGCTGGCCTTCGGCTGCGTCTCGGCCGGCACCGTGGCGTCGAGGCCGGTCTGCGACAGCGGCAGCGCCGCCATGAAGATGACGAGCAGCACGAGCAGCACGTCGATCATCGGCGTGATGTTCATGTCGGCGGTGGCGTGCAGACGGCGCGCGGTGCGCACCGGCGCATGACGGGGGTTGGCGTAGCTCATGGTGCTCATGGCGTCACCGGAGCTGGAAGTTGACCGTCACCGTCATGATGACGGCCACCGGTTCGCCGTTGAGCCGTGTGGGCGTGTAGCGCCACTGCCGCACGGCGGTGAGCGCCGCCTCGTCGAGGAGCGGCACCGAACGCAGCACCGTCGCGTCGACGACGGCGCCGTCCACGCCGATCGTCGCCTGGATGATGACGATGCCCTGCACCCGCGCCGACTGCGCGATCGCTGAGTAGACCGGCGCCACGTAGTGTGTGCGGGCGGGCGCGCTGACGCGGCCGCCGACCGGCACCGGATCCTTCCTGGCAGGCGGCGCGGGCGGCGGAGGCGGGGGCGCGAGCAGATCGGCGCCGTGTTCGATGCCCCCGACGATGCCGGCGCCGTCGTCGGCCGTCGCGATCGGATCGCGCTGCCAGGCAGGTTCCTCGACAATCCGATCGGGCGCGACGAGCGGCGCCGCGTCGGGGTTCGCCATGGCCGCGGCCGGCGGCCGGGCCACGCGCGGCCGCGGCGGCTCCGGCGGCACGATCCGCGTGATCGTCGTGTAGGAGACGCCCTCGCGCAGGGCCGGCAGAGCGTCGGTCGCAAGGAGCGGCACCACCACGATCGCGACGACCGCCGCGGTGTGTGCGGCGATCGAGAGAGGCACGGTCAGGCGCGAACGCGCGCCGACACCGCTGAAGGGACGCGTGACATCACCGAACAGGTCGCGGGCCATGGGCATCCTCCCGCGCGCGGCCGCCACTCGAGGCCGGATGCCGTGTTCCGGAGGAACACGACCTGCACACGCGCGAACGAAGGACGACGGTTTCGGGCCCGAAATGTCGTCGGTTGTAACGGATTGGACACCAGGCGCGGCGTTTGGTTCCGCCGCGCCGCGCGCCGCGATCAGGCGCGCGTCGTGTCGGCGAAGTCGGTGGCGCGGAACTCGGCGAGCGACGCGACGGTCGCGCGGGCGCCATCGAAGCCGAGACGCACGACGTCGTCGGTGAGGCGCGCGAGATCGAAGCGCAGCCCCGACGGCCGGCCGCGCAGGAGCGCCAGCACTTCGATCGCCGGCGCGAACGTGGCCGGATCGCGGTACTGCGCCTGCTCCTCGGCGGGCAGCGTGTCGAACACCGTCTGCTCGACGCCGGTGGGCTTGATCTTCGCGCCCGGCGTGACGCTGTTGACGGCGATGCTGAGCGGCTCGAGTTCGAGGGCGGCCGCGCGCGTGAAGCCTTCGAGGCCGAACTTCGTCGCGCAGTACGACGCCTCGCACGCGAAGCCCTGGATGCCGGCCGCCGCCGACACGTTGATGATCGAGCCGCCGGCGCCGCGCATGAGCGGCACGGCCAGGCGCGTGAGCAGGAAGGGCGCGGTGAGGTTGACGGCGAGCGCCGCGTCCCACGTGCTGTCGTCGGTATCCGAGAGCGACTTGAGCGGCTGGATGGCGGCGTTGTTCACGAGCACCGACAGCTCCGGCCGCAGCTGCTGCACGGTGGCGATGACGCGTGCCGCATCACTCTTGCGGCGCAGGTCGGCGACGAGCGGATGGAGCGGCGCGGAGCCCGACACGGTGGCGCAGGCGCGCTCGAGTTCCTCGGCGTTCTCGGCAATCGCCCACACTTCGGCGCCGGCCGCGGCGAGCGCCTTCACGAAGCCGAGTCCGAGACCACGCGAGGCGCCGGTGACCAGGGCCGCGTGCCCCTCGAGACGGAGTGGTCGTATCACTTCTTCTTTCCTCCGCGGCTGACCTTGCCGCGCGGGCGCACGGAGGGACGCGGCGCTTTCGCCGTCTTCACGGATTTCGCCGCGGCCGGCGGCACGAGCGGCTTGGCGCCGCGCGTGCGGGGCGCCGGCGCGGGGCGCTTGGGGATGCGGGACAGCGCGCGCGTCAGCCGCACCGGCGGGCTGGCCGCGACGGGCCGCGCTTCGAGCAGTTCGAGGGCCGGGCCCACGCCGCCGACATCCACGAGCCGCTTCCGGCGGCCCTGCGGGCGCGACGCCGGCGCCGGCTCAGACGGCTGCAGCCCCACCGTGCAGCAGGCTGCCACGGCGTCGTCGAAGCGCGTCACCTGCAGGCCGATCTGGCGCAGGCCGAAGGTTTCGCTCGCGGTCCCCGTCGCCTGCCAGAGACGCACTTCGAGGTCGCCGATGGGAAACGCGGCTTCGCGCATCTGGTGTTCGGGAAACTCCCGGATGTCAGGACTCACGCCGAGCGCGTCGCGCCACAGGTCGAGGGCGCCCTCGAGACTCGGCACGGCGATGGTGAGGTGATGAATCCGTTCGATGCGAGGTCTGTGCATGCCGAAGCCTCGGGCGCGGCATGCCGGTATCCTCGGGGACACCCGACACGGGAGGGGACGCGCTCGCGGCAGCCATCGTATCCCGAGACGGCCCCGGCGCGTGCGGGTGTCCTACTTCTGCACCATCATCGCGGCGACGTTGATGTACATCTTGCCGTCGCGTTCGCTGATCGTGCCCTTGGCCTCGACCTTCCTGGCCACGAAGTCGAGGAGTTTGGCATTCCTGTCGGCGGCATAACTGCCCTCGATGACATACACCGCGTCATCGGTCAGCAGGGCCATCGGATCGCCGTTCTTCGCGCAGCTCATGGCACAGGCGGCGTGGTCGTCGCCCTTACCGGCCGCCCCTTTGCTCAGGGAACACTCGAGGTCGATGATCTCGCCTCTGACGGTCTTCACCTCCGCCGCGGTCAGCGGCGCGGCCAGTGCAGCCACGAGCAGGAGCGCATACGGCGTCGACAGGCGTGTGTGCATGCGTCCGTTGTAGGCCGGAGACGGACGGCCGGTCAAGCACCGCAAGCGATCGGGCGCGGGCCGCGGACGAGCGCGCCGTACACAAAGAACCGGCCGGAGCCCTCCCCCCTAGAAAGGCGTCCGGCCGGTACTGGTCCGCGCCGAAGCGCGGCGCCAGTGCGGGTTACCTGGCGGCGGCCGCGGCGGCCACGCCAAGCGAATTCATCAGGGTGTCGACCAACGGCTTGACGTCGCGGGCTTTCGCCACCGCCGCCATCAGGTCCCCCTTCGCGAACGCGCCCGAGGCCTCGGTCCAGAGCGCGTTCACCTTGTCGAGCGACACCTTCGCGTCGTCCACCGTCGTCTTCGTCATGCCGGCCGGCAGGCGGCGCATGGCGGTGAGTTCGGTGACCTTCGCGGTGACCTGGCCCACCATCGCCGGCAGCGCGGCGAAGGTCGCCCACTCGGTCGTGAGTTCGGCCTTCTTCGCGGCGGCGGTCTGCGCGGCGGCCGACAGCGTCGCGGTGACGGTCTGCACGTCGGCGATGACGCCGGCGTAGTCGCCGCCCTCGAGTTTCTTCTTCGCGGCGTCCACGGCGCCGGTGAGACCGGTCATCTGATCGGCGGCGAACATCTCGATCTCGGGCTTCGCGGCCGTCACGGCCTGTTCGAGTCCCTTGAGCGCCATCTCCGCGGGGGCCTTCTGCGAGGCGCAGGCCACGGTCACACCCGCCGTCAGTACCAGAGCAATCAACTTCTTCACGGTTCCGTCCTCCATGCCGGTCCACAGGCGCGATTGCCCACGCCCGGCACTGCTGATGTCCGTCAGCACTTGCATGAGACACACGGCCCGCGCGGGAAGTCACATCGTGTAGACTGCCCCGGTTTCAAGGGGGCTGACCGATGTCGAATCGACCGTCGCAGACCGGGCCCGCGGGCCTCGCCGCACTGCTCTTCACCACGGCCCTCGCGGCCGCCTGTCAGGGGCCGGCGCCGGCGCCCGAGCCCGCTCCGGCCCCCGCGGCGGTCGATCCGGCGGACGCGGCGCGCCAGAAGCGCATCGCCCGCGCCAAAGCGCTCGAGCTCGACACGCCGTACGAACCGCCGCCCGGCGACGCGCTCTCGCACCACACCTCGGGTTACGTGAAGACGGTCTGCTCGGCGGTGTTCCTCACGGGCTACACCGCGGAGTTCGCCGCCGAACACGTCGGCTACTTCACCGGTCCTTACGAACATCGGGCGAAGGTCGGCAAGCCTGTCGTGGACATGGCGAAGAAGACGGTCAGCATCACGCTGCCGAACGGCGTCGTGCGCACCGCGGTCTACACGGGCGGCCAGGGCTGCGTGACGTACCCCGAAGGATCGACCGCGCTCAACTTCACGCCGAAGACGGTGAGGCCGAACCTGCCGCCCGCCGCCTCGCAGGACTGGCCGATGGGCGACCGCGAGCCGAAGACGCCGCCGCCGGCCGGCGTGGACACGGACAAGGTGAAGGCCGCCGTGGACGCGGCCTTCGCGAGCCCCGAGGCCGAGACGACGGCGTTCGTCGTGACCTACAAAGGCCGGATCATCGCCGAGCGTTACGGCGACGGCATCACGGCGACGACACCGCTCGAGAGCTGGTCGATGGGCAAAAGTGTCACCGGCACCATCATGGGCACGCTCATCCACCGCGGCGTCTACACGCTCGACCAGCCGGCGCCGGTGCCGGAATGGCAGGCGGAGGGCGACCCGCGCAAGGCCATCCGCATTCAGGACATCATGCGGATGTCGAGCGGCATCCGCATCAAGGCGCCGAACGATCCCGACTACGACCCGAACGGCACCTATCCCGACCATCTGTATCTCTACACGGGCGGCGTCGACTCGTACAAGTACGCGGCGACGCGTCCGCCGCAGTGGCCGCCGAACACGGTGGGCCGCTACCGCAACACCGACCCGGTGCTCGCCAACTACCTGAATCGTCTCGGCATCGAGAAGCTGAAGGCCGACTACCACTCGTATCCGCAGCGCGCCGTGTTCGACAGGATCGGCGTGCGCACGATGGTGATGGAGACCGATCCCTTCGGCAACTTCCTGACGCAGGGCTACGAGTACATGTCGGGCCGCGACTGGGCGCGCCTCGGCAACCTCTATCTGAACGACGGCGTCACGCCGGGCGGGGAACGCATCCTGCCCGAGGGCTACACCACACACGTGAGCACGATCGCGCCGGCCTGGCTCGCCGACGAGAACCCCGTCTACGGCGGCGGCTTCTTCTGGGTGAACGGCGATGGCCGCGTGCCGCTGCCGAAGGAGGCGTATTCGATGCAGGGCGCCGGCGGGCAGTCGGTGTGGATCGTGCCGTCGCACGACCTCGTCATCGTGCGCCTCGGCAACTTCAAGGGGTCACGGCAGTCGGGTCCCACGCTGAACAAGGCGATGGAGATCCTCGTGGGGGCGGTACCCAAGAGATAAGGGCTCGGGGCTGGCGATGTCTCGATTCCCGGGAGTACTCGCGCTCGTCGTTGCGGCGCTGGCAGCCCTGCCGGCGGCGCAGGTGCCGGTCTGCGATCTGCTCATCACGGGCGGGCGGGTCGTGGACGGCACCGGCGCGCCGTGGTTCGCGGCCGATGTGTGCGTGGCCGCGGGCCGCATCCGCTCCGTGCGCGAGCGTGAGACAGCCACGGCGGCGCGGCGGCTCGATGCGCGCGGGCTGGTCGTGGCGCCCGGCTTCATCGACATGCTCGGCCAGTCGGAGTACTGGGTGCTGCGCGACTCGCGCGTCGGCAGCAAGATCATGCAGGGCATCACCACCGAACTCACCGGCGAGGCGAGCTTCAGCAGCGCCGCGCACGCCCGCGCGCGGCAGCTCCATCCCTTCGCCGCGATGTTCGACCGGGAAGGTGTGCCGGCGTGGACGAACCTCGCCGGCTACCTGACGGTGCTCGACGCGCGTCCGGCCACGATCAACCTCGGCACGTTCATCAGCGCCGGCGGCGTGCGCGACAGCGTCATCGGCCGCGAGGATCGCGCCGCGACGCCGGCCGAACTGGCGGCGATGGAAGCGCAGGTGGCGGCGGCCATGGAGGCCGGCGCCTTCGGCGTCTCCACATCCCTGCAGTACGTGCCGGATCGCTTCGCCCGCACCGAGGAACTCGTCGCGCTGACGCGTGTGGCCGGCCGGTACGGCGGCAGCTACATCTCACATCAGCGCTCCGAAGCCGACGCCATCGACGAGAGTCTCGACGAGGTCTTCCGTATCGCGCGCGAGGCCGGCGTGGCGGCCATCGTGCATCACCTCAAGACGGCGTACACGCAGAACTGGGGCCGCATGCCGGCCGTGCTGCGGCGCTTCGAGCGGGCGAGGCTCGACGGGCTCGACGTGGCCGCCGACCTCTATCCCTACACGGCCGGAAGCAACCCCCTCGATGCGAGCCTGCCGGTGTGGGCACGTGAAGGCGGCCGCGACGCGATGGTGCGCCGGCTCACCGACCCGGCGACACGCGCGAAGATCAGGGCCGAGATCCTGCAGCCGTCAACGGCCTGGGAGAACCAGTACCTCGGCTCCGGCGGCGCCGCCGGCATCCTCGTGTCGGCCGTGGGACGCGCCGAGCTGAAGTCCTATCAGGGCCGCACGCTCGACGACATCGCGAAGGCGGAGGGGAAGGATCCGCTCGACGTACTGTTCGATCTCATCGTGAAGGACGACACGACCGGCAGCGGCATCATGTTCTTCATCAACGAAGCCGACATGCGGGCGGCGCTCGCGCATCCCCTCGTGATGCTCGGCACCGATTCCGGCGGCATGGCGCCCGACAGCGGCCCGCCCACGGCCGGCGTGCATCCGCGGGCGTGGGGCTCGGCGGCGCGGATCCTCGGCGTCTACGTGCGCG
Organism: uncultured Acidobacteriota bacterium; assembly: GCA_902826515.1. Classification (GTDB taxonomy): domain Bacteria; phylum Acidobacteriota; class Vicinamibacteria; order Vicinamibacterales; family UBA2999; genus CADEFD01. The sequence continues at coordinate 56,206 of CADEFD010000008.1, read as the reverse complement.
ACGAGAAGCTCCTCACGCTCGAGGACGCCGTGCGGAAGATGACGTCGCTGCCGGCCCAGCGGATGCGGCTCTGGGATCGAGGTGTCGTGCGGCCGGGGGCGGCCGCCGACCTGGTGGTGTTCGATCCGGCCACCATTCGCGACACGGCGACGTTCGCGCAGCCGCGGCAGTACGCCGAGGGCATGCGCTGGGTGGCGGTGAACGGGCAGCTCGTCGTGGACGAAGGCCGCATCACGAGGGCGCGGCCAGGCCGGGCGCTGCGCGGACCGGGCGTTCGGCCGCACTGACGACGGCTACTTCACCGGCAGCGCGAAGACGAATACGGCGCGACCGGCCGCCACCGAGACGTGCTGGCGGCCATCGACCAGGAACGTCGTGGGGTTCGAGCGCACCATGCCGCCCACCTGGAACTGCCAGAGCGGCGCGCCGGTCTTCGCGTCGAGCGCGTAGAAGTTTCCCTCGTTCGAGCCCGAGAAGACGAGGCCGCCGGCCGTCGAGAGCACGCCCGACCACGACGGCGATGGCAGGCGGAAGTCCCACACCTGCTTACCAGTCGTCGCATCGAGCGCGCGCACCGCGCCCCACGCTTCATCGGCCAGACGCCGTTCGCCGCCGCCCGTGAAGGGCTGCCCCGCTTCGTACTCGACGTCGGTCTTGTAGTAGTACGACCCCATCTCGCGCACCGGCACGTAGAAGAGGCCGGTCTGCGGGCTGTACGACGGGCTCGGCCAGTTCGTCGAGCCCTGCAGGCTCGGGTAGACCAGATTGCCTTCAGGGGTGGGCTCGGTGCCTTCGATCACGCGCGGACGCCCTTTCGGGTCGATGCCGCGCGCCCAGGTCTGCTTCGCGTACGGCGCCGCGTGCAGGAACTCGCCCGTCACCCGATCGAGCACGTAGTAGAAGGCGTTGCGGTTGGCGGTGATGAGCGCCTTGCGCGGCTTCCCCGCCACCGTGAGATCGGCGAGCACCTGGATCTGGTTGGCGTCCCAGTCGTGCACGTCGTGCGGCGTGTACTGGAAGTGCCACGTCATCTTCCCGGTGTCGGCATCGAGCGCGAGCACCGACGACGTGTAGAGGTTGTCGCCCTTGCGGACATCGCCGTTCCAGTCGGGGCCCGGATTGCCGGTGCCCCAGTAGAGCAGGTTGAGCGCGGGATCGTAGGATCCGGTGAGCCAGGTGGCCCCGGCGCCGTTCTTCCAGCTCTCGCCGGCCCAGGTCTCGTGGCCCGGCTCCCCCGCCGCCGGCACGGTGTAGGTGCGCCAGGCGAGTTTCCCCGTCTTCGCATCGTAGGCGTCGACGAAGCCGCGGATGCCGGCTTCGCCCCCGCTGATGCCGACGATCACTTTGTCCTTCACTGCCAGCGGCGCCATCGTGACCGAGTGGCCGGTGCCGTTGTCGGCGACCCTGGTTTCCCAGCGCACGGCGCCGGTCTGCGCGTCGAGGGCGATGAGCGCGCCATCGAGCGAGCCCACGAAGACCTTGTCGTCGAGGATGGCGACGCCGCGGTTGGTGGCCGGAAAGCCGATGAGGCGGAGGTTGGCCGGCATCGGCCGCACGTAACTCCAGATCGGGCGGCCGTTCTTCGGGTCGAGCGCGGTGACGGTGGTGGGCGGCTCGGTCACGTACATGATGCCGTTGGCCACGACCGCCGAGGTTTCCATCTGGCCGTTGCCCTGCACCTGGTAGATCCATGCCGGCGCGAGGCCGCTCACGTTCGCGGCGGTAATCTGGTCGAGCGTCGAGTGACGATGCCCGAAATAGCCGCCGTTGTAGGTGAGCCAGTCGCCCGGCGTCTTCGCCGCGTCCACGAGACGCTGATACGGCACCTGCCCGCTCAGCCCGGCGCCCGCAAGCACCGACACCATCGCCGCCGTCGTCACCAGTCGTCTCATCGCTGCCCCCGCAGAGTCGAGAGGTAGGCCACCAGGTCGTCGAGGTCCGCCGCGGCGAGCGTGCCGTAGGCGGGCATCAGGCTGGCGCCGGCTTCGCGGCGGAACTCCGCCAGCTCGCTCACGCGCAGCGCGTGCAGCCGGCCGCCGGCATCACGGACGTGCACCCAGAACGCGTCTTCGCTGAGCCGCACGCCGCGGATCGCCGGGCCTGTCTTCGCGCGCGCCGTCACCACGACGTGACCATCGGGCACCCGCGCCGCCGGCTCGACGAGCGCCTGCCGCAGATACGCCGGCCCGCGCTGCAGGCCGATGGCCGTGAGGTCCGGCCCGAAGGCGCGGCCGTCGCCGCCGAGCACGTGGCAGTTGGCGCATCCGCGTGCCTGGTACACGACACGGCCGTGCGCCACGTCCCCCGGCGGCGTCGCGCCGCCCGCGCGTGTCATCGACCGCACGAACGCGGCGAGCTGCCAGCTCCGCCGCGGACCGTTGGCATCGCCGAAGCCGGGCATCACGCCGGGGATGCCGGTGCGCACGAGGGTGAAGAGGCCGGCGTCATCAGCGGCGCGGGCGAAGGTGGGCCGCAGCAGCGACGGCCCGTAGCCGCCGCCGCCATCGATACCGTGGCAGAGCGCACACTGCGCGTTGTAGAGGCGTTTGCCTTCGGCGAGGTCACCCGCGCCCGCCTCGGCGAGCGGCCGCTCGAGCGCCGGGGCCGGATATTGCCCGCGGGCCGTGGCCGGCAGGGCGCAGACGGCGAGTGCCGCGATGACGCGCGCCATCCGTCTCCGCACGATCAGACTCGCCATCACTGCGCCTCCGTGGATGAGCCGCGAAAACAGGCGGACTCTACCACAGGCGCCGGGCGC
>CADEFD010000008.1:0-53348 GCA_902826515.1 uncultured Acidobacteriota bacterium | reverse complement strand
CCGCCTACACGTCGGTCCGCAACCACTGCCCGTTTTGAACGAAGTCCCACGCCGCAGTTGCGGCGGAACTGCTCGCCGACCACGCGCTCGTCGAGAGCGTGATGCGCGACGTCGAGACGTCGCGTCTCGACGACAGACACAAGGTGCTCTTCCGGCTCATCGACCGCGTGAACCACGACTCGCCGCGGATGCAGCCCGACGACTTCGCGCCGGCACGCGCCGCCGGCTGGACCGACGACGAGCTCTACTTCGCCGTCACCGTCTGCGCGCTCTTCAACTTCTACAACCGGTGGATCGACGCCACCGGCGTGCACGCACTGTCGGACGAGGCGCACCGCGAGGGCGCCAGGCGGAGCGCGGCAGGCGGCTACGTCCGCGAGTGACCGGCGCCGTCAGCAAGATGGCTATGACGAAGAGAGCGGCGGGTTCCGACATCGGGAGACCTCGCGGCCGCCGCTGCGTGGCTCAGTCCATGCGCAGCGCGTCGAGCGGATCGACGCGGGTCGCGCGCAGCGCCGGCACGAGACTCGCGAGGAACGCCACGAGCGCGAGCACCACGGGCAGCGAGACGAACGTCAGCGCATCGGTCGTGCTCACGCCGAACACGAGCCGCTCGAGCGCGCGCGTCAGGGCGAAGGCCGCGACCAGGCCCACGACGAGTCCGCCGGCCACCGGCTTCAGCGCATCGGCGAGCACGAGGCGGAGGATCTCGCCCTTGGTGGCGCCGAGCGCCACGCGGATGCCGATCTCGTTGTTCCGCTGCGCCACGGCGTATGACACGGTGCCGTAGATACCGGCGATGGCCAGCACGAGGGCGATGCCGGCGAACACCGCGAGCAGGGTCATGTTGAAACGCCGCTGCGTCAGTGACGCGCCGATGACGGCGCCGAGCGTGCGCGGCGGCGACAGCGGCAGCGAGGCGTCGATCGCCTGCACGGCGGCCTTCACGGCCGCGGCGACGGTCATGGGATCACCGGCCGTGCGCACGACGAGGTTCTGCGGCGCCCGCGCGGAGCCGGTGTGCACGCCGTAGGCCATCGGCACCGGATCCTGATCGGCGCGGTACTGGCGCACGTTCGCCACCACCCCCACGATGGTGACCCACTGCGGCTGGCCGTCGGCGCCAGGGCCGAACGAGAAGCGGCGGCCCACCGGATCCTGGTCGGGGAACTCGCGCCGCGCCATCGCCTCGTTCACGACAATCGACACGGGCTGCTCCACCGCGTCCTGGCGCTCGAATTCGCGGCCGCGCACGACCGGGATGCCGAGCGTCCTGAAATACCCGGGTGACACCTCCACCCAGAACGCGAGCGGCTGCTGGCTGAGCGGCGCCTGCGGCCGGCCCTCGACGTTGAAGGCGATGAGGCTGCGGCCGCCGCTCATGGGCAGGCTCGTCGTGAGCGCGACCGCCTCCACGCCAGGCACCGCCTGCGCGCGTTCGAGCACCGTCGTCCAATAGGTGATGAGCTGTCCGGGCGAGCGGTAGTTTTCGCCGGTGGGCGCCATCTGCATGGTGAGGACGCGGTCGGTGACGAAGCCGAGCGGCATGTCGATGAGCGTCATCAGGCTTCTGAACAGCAGGCCGGCGCCCACGAGGAGCACGAGCGACAGGGACACCTCGGCCAGCACCAGCCCGGCGCGCGCATACTGCCGGTGGCCGTCACCCGTGGTGCCGCGCGACGACTCCTTGAGCGCCGACTGCAGCTCGGGCCGCGACGCCTGCCACGCCGGCACGACGCCGAAGAGCACGCCGGTCGCGACCGACAGCAGCAGCGCGAACGCGAGCGCCTCGCCGTTCACGCCGATCGGCGCGACGCGCGGCACGTCGCCCGGGTCGAGCGCGAGGATGAAGTCCACGCCCCAGAACGCCAGGACCACCCCGAGCACGCCGCCGACCATGGCGAGCAGCACGCTCTCGGTGAGCAGTTGCCGCATCAGCATCGATCGATCGGCGCCGACGGCAGCGCGGATGGCCAGCTCGCGCGCCCGCACGGTCGCCCGCGCCATCAGCAGGTTGGCGACGTTCGCCACCACGATGAGAAGCACGCAGCCGACGGCGCCGAGCAGCACCAGCAGCGGCGTGCGCGCGGCGCCCACGAGCTGCTCCTGCAGGGGCCGCGCGATGCCGATGAAGTTCGCCGACTCATCGGGATACGCGGCGCTCAACTGGTCCGAGATGGTGGCGAGTTCGGCGTTCACGCTGTCGAGCGTCTGGCCGGGTTTCATCCGGCCGATGGCGCGCAGGTAGTGGGCCCCGCGCTCGGCGCGCGGGTCGGCGACGCCGTCGGCGGGCAGGTCGTAGGCGGCGGGCACCCAGAAGTTGGCGCCCTGCGGGAAGTTCACCGTGACCGGCATCACGCCCACCACGGTGTAGGGCGTGCCGTTCAGCCGCACGGTCTGGTTGAGGGCGTCGGGCGACCCGCCGAAGCGGCGCTGCCAGAAGCCGTAGCTGAGCACGACGTTCTGTCCCCGGCCCGGCGCCGCGTCATCGCGGGTGAACTGCCGGCCGAGGATGGGCGCCACGCCGAGCACGTCGAAGAAGGTCGATGACGTCATCGCGCCCGGCAGCCGCTCGGGCTCGCCGTTCGTGAGATCGACGTTGAACGTGCGCGGCCGGTAGGCCGCCATCGTCTCGAGGGTGGTCGCAAGCCGCTGCCAGTCGGCGAAGGTGGCCGGGGCGATGGCGCCGCGGTTGCGCTCTTCACGTTCGACTTCGTTCAGGTCGAGGATCCGCTCGGCCTCACGAAAGGGCAGCCCTTCGAGCAGCACGCCGTTGACGATGCTGAACATGGCCGTGTTGGCGCCGATGCCGACGGCCAGCGTGAAGATGACGATGAACGTGAAGCCGGGCGTCTTCGCGAGCACCCGCGTGGCGTGGCGCAGGTCCTGAAGGAGTCGGTCCATGCCCGGCCATCCTGCAGGATGTCTGCCAGCCCGGGGGTGGCGGCCATCTCACGCCGGATCAGCGGCTTGCGGGCGCCGGCGCCGCGCCGTGGCGGCCGCCGCTGTTCGTTTCCGGGACGGCCCTCACCCGCGTGTGGACGCCCGCCCCGTGTCACAGCAGTGCGGCCACGTGCCGCGCCAGTTCGGCGGGGCGGAAGGGCTTCTGGAGGAAATGTGTGCGCCCCGGCAGCGCCTGCAGCAGATCCGGTTCCGCGGGATTCCCCGACACGAAGAGCACGCCGATGTCGAGGCCCGTCGCGCGCAGACGTCGCGCGAGTTCCGGGCCGCTCATACGCGGCATCACCATGTCGGTCACGACCACGCGCGGCACCCGCGCGGTGCCCTGCTGCAACGCCTCCACGCCGTCCGGCGCCTCGATGACCTCGTAGCCGGCGGCCACGAGGGCCGCCACCGTCACCCGCCGCACGCCCGGATCATCGTCGACGACCAGCACCAGTTCGCCGTCGGCCCGCGCGACCGCCGCCGGCAGCGCCTCGGCCGAGGCCTGCGCCGCCGGCACCTCGGGCAGGTAGACGGTGAAGGTCGCGCCGTGCCCCACGTCGCTGTCGACGGTGATGAAGCCGCCCGCCTGCCTGACGATGCCGTAGCTCGTCGCCAGGCCCAGTCCGGTGCCCTCGCCGGCCACCTTCGTGGTGAAGAACGGCTCGAAGAGATACGGCCGCACGTCCGGGCGGATGCCCACGCCCGTGTCTTCCACGGTGATGGCCACGTACGGTCCGGGAGGCGCGTCGTGCCAGGGCTGCGCCGTGAGATCCAGGCGGGTCACGCGCACCAGGATCCGGCCGTGGCCCACGATGGCATCGCGCGCGTTGACGATCAGGTTCATCAGCACCTGTTCGACGAGACCCGGATCGGCCCGTGTGAAGTGGCGTCCGGCTTCCACGTCGAGGCACACCTCGATCGAAGCGGGCACGAGACGCGTGGCCATCTTCCCCACGCGGGCCACGGCGGCGCTGATGTCGAAGACGACCGGACTGGCGATCTGCCGTCGCGCGAACGACAGCAGCGCCCGCGTCAGGTCGGCGGCGCGGCCGGAGGCGGCGATGATGTCGTCGAAGGCCTGACGCACCGCCGGATCGTCGGTATTGGCGTGGCCGAGATCCGCGGTGCCGGTGATGACGGTGAGCAGGTTGTTGAGATCGTGGGCCACGCCGCCGGCCAGTCGCCCGACGCTCTCGAGCTTCTGCGCCTCGCGCAACGTGGCTTCGAGCCGATCGCGCTCGGCCAGATCGCGCGCATTCACGTAGATCAGCTCTTCGTCCGCCGCGTCCTTCACCCGCGTCGCGACCCCTTCGAGGCGTCGCCAGTTGCCGTCCTTGCCGCGGAACCGGAAGGCAAAGGGGGTGGCGCCGACGTCACGGCGCTGCGCGAGCGCCTGCATGGCGCCGAGATCGTCCGGGTGCACGTAGTCCATCGCCGAGTGGCCGAGGGGCTCCGTCCCCCAGCCCAGGATCCGCGTTGCGGAGGGGCTGAGGTATCGCAGCACGTGCGTGTCGGTCAGCACGGCCACGATGTCGCTCGAGTGCTCGATCATCCGGCGGAACTCATCCTCCTGCCGGCGCAGCGCCGAAGACGCCGCCTGCCGCTGATCGGCCAGCGCCATGCCGGCCATCGTGGCGACGATCGCCACGATCCAGAAGAGGTCGAGGACGGCGAAGACGTCGAGATCGTACGGAAACCGGACGCCGAGCAGGCTGAGCGTGAGATAGACGCAGAGGTGCAGTTGCGACAGGCCGAAGCCGGCGAGCGCGAAGGTGAGCACGCGCCCCGGGCCGTCGAACGCCGACCGCGCGCGCCACAGCAGCACGGCACAAGCGAGATACGCGGCGGCCGCGGAGCTCGAACGATAGAGCGGACGCGCCAGCCGCCACTCGCCGTACTGCGAGGCCGCGGCCACGATGAGGCCGGCGAGGACGGCGGCCACGACCACGGCGGAGACGACGCCGCGCGCCGGCGTCCACCGCCGCACGAACGCCACCGCGCCGAGTACGAGCAGCACGCAGCCCAGGGTGCCGGCGGTCTGCGTCGCGGCCGACAGCCCGAACCGCAGCGCCGGCCCGGGCGCCGCCAGCATCCCCAGCCCGAAGGAGGTCGCGCCGATCAGGAAGTAGGCGGCCTGCGCCAGCCAGGCGGCCGTCCAGAGCCGGTAGTGCGCGAGATCGCCGGGCCGCGAGAACCATCGGAGCAGCCCGGCCAGCATGCCGGTGAGGGCGCCCGAAAGGGCCAGACCCAGGAGATTCAGCGTGGCATCGAGAGACACGGTCGAGGCTCTAACTCAACCACAGTTTACGCCTCTCGGCGGCCCTTCGGGCGGCGCGGCGCGCCTCAGGGGCGGCGCGACCAGGCAGCGAGAATCGCGCGCTCCTGCTCGGCCGTCAGCACATACCGTGGCCGCGTCCGCAGGGCCTCGGGTACGGCGTCCGACTGCCGCCAGGCGAGCGTGTCGCGCGCGGTCTCGAGGAGCGGCCGGAACGTGAGGCCGGCGGCGAGCGCCTTGCGGTTGCTGATCCGCATGTGGCCGAGTTCGTCGCCCTCGGCCATCACCCACGGGATCGCTTCGGTGAGGCCGCCGGGGTCGTCGGGCGCCGGCGTCCGCAGCGGATACGCCTTCAGGAACGTGTAATCGTCGATCCACGTGACGGTGGTGGCCGGAGGCGCGAGCGGCGTGAGGCCCTCGATGAATTGTGCGAGCGTCTGCGGGGCGGCCGGCCCTACTGCGTTGAACGTGCCCTGGACGCCCTGCTCCATCAGGCGCACCATCCAGGCCGCCAGATCGCGCACGTCGATGTACTGCACGCGGTCATCCCGGCGGCCGGGCACGAGCACCTCGCCGCCGCGCGCCATCCGCACGGGCCAGTAGGTGAAGCGATCGGAGGTGTCGCCGGGCCCCACGATGTAGCCGGGCCGAATGACGAGCGCGCGCTCCGGCAGGCCGTCGCGCACCGCGCGTTCGCTCTGCGCCTTCATCACGCCGAAGCTCGGCGGCGTGCGCGGCGGCGTGTCGTCGAGCACGACCGGCCCGTCTTCGGGAATCTCCACCGTGCGGTACGGCCGAAGGCGCCGGTGGACGACACATACACGTACTGCTGCACCGCACCTTTGAGAGCGGCCACGGCCTCGCGTGTCCACGGCACGCTGTTGGCGGTGTCGACGACGACGTCCCAGGTGCGGCCGGCGAGACTGGCGTAGGCATCCGGCTGCGAGCGATCGCCCCGCAGCGCCTCGACCTTCTCGAAGTCGCCGGCGTGCTGATTCGGCGCCCGGCGCCCGCGGTTGAGCATCGACACGCGGTGGCCGCGGGCGACGGCGGCGTGCACGAGGTGCGGGCCCACGAAGCCGGTGCCGCCGAGGAAGAGGATCCGTTTCGGCGCCGGAGCCTGCGCCGCGGCGCCACGGGCGGGCAGCAGGCCGGCCGCGATTGCGGCCGCGCCGGCGCGAAGCACTTGCCGTCGGGTGCGCATGGCGAGGAGCGTAACACCGCGGCTGCAGCGGGGATGAACGGGGTGACCGGAGGCGCCGCTATGCAAAACCTACACGGCAGCTCTTGCTCATCCATACGGGACGGCGGCGAGATCCCGCGGAAATCCGGCCGTTTCACGGCTGTCACGCATCTTGCACTGAGTGGAGTTCAGGAGGTGACACACATGTTCGCGAGAACATCGACGGTCATTCTCGGCATGGTCGGCGCGTTTGCGCTCGGCCTCACGATCGGTCCGCAGATCACCGCGACGCGCGCGGTGGATCCGGCGCCGATGACGCGCGTCTCGTCCGACGCGTCCGCGGCGACAGCCCCCGCCGCCACTCCCGCCGCGCCGGTCGCGGCTCCGCGCCTCGAACGTGTGCTGCCGGCCTCGGCGCCGCCGGTTCGGCAACACGTGAAGCGGCTGCTCAACGACGGCGCGGATGCGAGACTGGCGGCCGACGGGTTCCACAACGCCCGCCAGCTTATGACGGTGGCCTACGCGGCCCGCAACACCGAAATCCCGTTCGTGCTGCTCAAACACCGCGTGCTCACCGAGCGCATGTCGCTCGGCCGCGCGATTCGCGAGTCGCGGCCGGAACTGGACGAAGCGGCCGAGGTGACCCGCGCCCGCGCGGAAGCCAAGGCCGACCTCGCCCGCATCCCCAGCTAGCGCCTCACCGGGCCGTCGGCGCGCCAGTCGCGCCGGCGCGCCCGGCATCCAGATCGTTCCAGTGCATCAGCGCGTTGAAGCCGAGGCTGTAGGTGCCCTGCGTCTGCCAGCGCCAGAAGGGCCGCAGCGCGAACATCACGACGTGCCCCTTGCCGAGGGGCACGTCCACGAGCGCCGCTTTCCCCGTGAGCCCCTGCGCGCCCGCCAGCGTGCCCGAGAGCAGCAGGTCGCCGGGGTTCTGCGAGAACGTGATGACGGCGCGCGGGCGGCTGTCGTCGAAGGTGATGCCTGCCTGGGCGGCGCGGGCGCGGAACTGCGCCATCTCGCCGGCCGGCGGCGCGGTGCTGGCCGTCTCACGCTCCGCCGCGCCATCGAGCGGCTGGATGCGCAGCGGCTGCGCGTTGGGCGTGATGTTCTGCCCCAGTCCGGCATTGGCCGGTCCGCCGCCGCCGCCAAAACCGCCGAAGCCGCCGCCGGGCGCGGTCAGCGCCAGCACTGGATCCTGGTTGAAATACACCGGCAGGTCGCCGGCGTCGTAGCCGTAGACGAGCGGACTCGTCATGTCGGCGAGCTTGCCGCGCACGATTGAGCCGCGCACGAAGAGCTGCGCCGGGCTTTCCACGGTGACGCCCGGCGTGATCCCGTACTGCGGCAGGATGGTCGCGGTCGAACCTTCCGTGATGAGCGTGCCGCCCTCGCGCACGAACGTCACCAGGTTCAACAGGCCCTCGATCCCCATGCCGCCTCGGATGTCGTCGCTCGTGTCCACGTAGCCGAGATTCGGCGTCGTGTCGGTCTTGCGGTAGGGCAGCGGCGCCGCGCCCGTCATCGCCATGCCGTTCACCTGCGCGGCGGCCGTGCCGCCGACGTGCGGGAAGATGAGCACGTCGTACTTCGCGCGCAGGTTGCCCTCCTTCAGCTTCTGATCGGCGAAGTAGGTGTAGGGCACCCCGTAGGTGTCGAGCGCGGCCCGCACCCAGCCCTCGTCCTGCGTGCGCGTCCAGCTGTGCACGTAGCCGATACGCGGCACGTCCACGTCGTGGGTGCGCACGACCGGCGCCTGCGGCACCGCCCACGCCGAGAGGCCCAGCTGCGTCAGCATCGGCTCGAGCGCCGCGCGGTCGGCATTCGGCACGATGAGCGCGCCGGCGCGGAACGTCTTCCCGCCGAGCGTGAAGTCTTCTTCGGCGGCCAGCATCTTCACCGCCGCGTTCCGGAAGCGGAAGGTCACGAGCGCGTTGTCGGCCGTGTGCTCGACGACGAGCGTCACCGGCCCGCCGGCAGCCCCTTGCGCGGTCGAGGCGGTGATGCCGCCCGACGCCGTCACCGGACCCGCCACGGGCGCCATCGCCTGCGTGAGCACCGCCGCGTCCTTCACCTCGTTGATGGTGATGTCGCGCATGTACTGGAATGTCCAGCCGGTGTCGTCGTACGGCCGCGGGTTCTGCGGCGCGTAGTTCTGCACGGCGAAGTACATCTCGGCGAGCGTGCGGTACGGTTGATCGCCGCGCACGATGTAGTCGCCGGCCGCCACGCTGCGCCCGCCGGCCGTGAAGGGCGTGGTGACGCGATGGATCTCGAGGCCCTGCCGCAGCAGCTCGTTCACGGCATCGGCGGTGTCGGCTTTGCGGCGCTGGGCCGCCGGGATGTGCCAGGCGTGAATCGGGCCGTTCGTGCCCTCCGCCACGGCCCGTTTGTTCTTCATCCAGTAGTTCTCGAGGTACAGGCCGCGGTTGGTGGCGACGTGATGCAGCGAGAAGAGCAGCGCCGACTGCTGGATGTTGGTGTTGTTGCGCGGCCCCCACTTGATCTCCGGCAGCGGCGGGTTCGGCCGGAACCACTCCTTGCTGGTCGTGGTGGCGCCGGCGCGCGCCACGTAGTTGTCGGGCCCGTAGCTCTGCACCTCGTAGAAGCGGCCAATCGCGTTGTGCGAGTGGGCGATGAAGAACATGTAGTTCGGCACCCAGCCGTCGTAGAACCCGTAGGTGAACACGCCGGGCACGCCGCGTTTGGTCATCTCCATCACGTCGTGCTGGGCCAGCAGCCACCACTCGCTGATGGTGATGGGGTCGAGGGCGTCGTTGTAGGGCCCCGTGCCGGTCGAGGAGTAGAGATACGTCTGCGCCTCGTGGAGGTCGTGCATGATGGTCGGCTTCCACTGCAGCTGCATCCGCGTCACGGCCTTCGTCAGTTCCAGGAACTGGCCCATGCCGTCGCGGTTGTTGTCGTGCTGCACGTACTTGCCCCAGTACATCAGCGGCAGGCGGGCATCCCCCTGCGCGCGCGTCTTGTTGAAGTAGTAGGTGTCCACCTGCTTCTCGCGGCCGTCCACCTCGATGACCGGCGTGATGATGGTGATGACGTTGTTGCGGATGGACTGGATGAACGGCGTCTCTTCGACAATCAGGCGATAGGCGAGCTCGATGAGCATCTCGGGGCCGCCGTTCTCGGGCGAGTGGATGCCGCTCGTGATGTAGTAGATCGGCTTGGCGGCCTTGAGGAGCGCCTGCGCCTGGTCGTCGCTGGTGCGGCGCGGGTCGGTCAGGGCAGCCAGCCGGTCGCGATACGTCTCGAGGTTCTTGATAGTGGCTTCGTCCGCAATGGCGAGCGCCACCATGTCGCGCCCTTCCTCGCTCGTCCCGATCTTCCAGAAGCGCGCCCGCGGCGACACCTTCGCGAGCTGCTCGTAGTAGCGATGGATGTCCTTCGCGTAGGTGAGCTCGCCCGGCTGGCCCACGTAGCGGCCGAGGAACTTCAGCGGCGAGGGCACGGTGTCTGATGCCGGCAGATGGTCCACGAGTTCGGTCGTGATGCGCGCATCCTGCAGCGCCTCGCGAATCTTCGCGGTGTACTCGGTGTCGATCTTCTGCGCCGCCGGAGCCTGCCGCGACGGGGCGGCCTGGCGGGCCGAAAGGCCGGCGCCGAGCGCCAGCGCGAGCGCAGCGGCCGCAACCGCCGTCGTGAGGGAACGAGATGAGATATGCCGCATGAGGGTCGCCTCCCGGGCGATCTCCGCCGAGTATGCGCCGCACATCCGGGCGTGGTGTAACCGAAGGTCTCGGCCATCCCGGCCGTGCGGGGGTACGATGCAACTGCCCGATGCCACCAACGCGCCTCGAGTCGTGGCTGCCGCAGCCGCTCGTCACCTCGCGTCATGCGGTGATGGTGGAGGCGCCGCTCGCCGACACATACGCCGCGCTGCTCGACACCGACTTCAGCCGCCATCCGTTGGTGGTGGTGCTGATGGCGCTGCGCGCGATGCCGGCGTTCCTCACGGCGCCGGTCGCCACGTGGCGCAAGGCGCGTGAGACGCGCGCCCGCACGAGCGGCCGGCTCAGGACGATGCTCGGCGGCGACTTCGCGCTGCTCGAGGAACAGCCGCCGCACGAACTCGTGCTCGGGCTGACCGGGCGGTTCTGGACGCCCTCGGGCGGCCTCGTGCCCAGCCACCAGGACACGTTCCGCGACGACGTGCCGGCAGGCCTGGCGCGCGCCGCATGGAACTTCCACCTGACGCCAATCGATGCCGGTCGCACCCGCCTCGGCACCGAGACGCGCGTCCGCTGCGGCGACGCCGACACGGCCCGGCGCTTCACCTGGTACTGGCGGCTCATCAGTCCGGGCAGCGGCGCGATCCGGTGGGCGATTCTGCGTCAGGTGCGGCGCACGGCCGAGCGGGCAGCCGCGAGGCGCGGCGTCCCTGGTGCCTCTTGAGGGGCTGCCCGGTTTTTCCGCGCTGCTACACTTGAAACCATGTCCACACGCGCCTTTGCCCTCGCCACCCTCGGCCTGTCACTCCTCGCGCCTGCCCTCGCGCACGCCGACGTCAAGACCCAGGAGCGCACGCAGGTCAGGTTCGAAGGGGCCATCGGCAAGATGGTCAACATGTTCGGCGGCCGCGGCGCCCGCGAAGGGCTGACGACGACGGTGTCGCTGAAGGGCCAGCGGATGCTCTCGATCACCGGCGAGACCGGCGAGATCATCGACCTGGCCGAAGAGAAGGTCTACACGCTCGACCTCAAGGGCAAGAGCTACTCCGTCATGACCTTCGCCGAGATGCGCAAGCGCATGGAAGAGGCGATGGCGAAGGCCGAGAAGGACGCAGCCGCCGCGAAGCCCGAGCCGGAACCCGAGGCCAGGAAGGGCGAACCGCAGAAGGAATACGAAGTGGACTTCGCCATCGCCGCCGGTCCGGGCGCCAAGGCGGTCGCCGGCACCGACACGAAGGAACAGATCGCCACGATCACCGTGCGCGAAAAGGGCAAGACGCTCGAGGAGGCCGGCGGCCTCGTGCTCGAGACACATCTCTGGATGGCGCCGAAGGTGCCGGCCCTGCAGGAACTCAACGACTTCCGCGCGAAGTACGCGCAGAAGGTCTACGGGCCGATGATGGCGCAGGCCGCGCCGAACATGACGCAGGCGATGGCGATGTATCCGCAGATGAAGGACGCCATGGCGAAGTTCGCCGACGAGGCGAAGAAGCTGAACGGCTCGCCGCTGCTCACCGAGATGGTCTTCATCGCCGCGGTGCCGCCCGGCAGCCAGAGTGAGCAGAAGGCCGAACCGGCGCCCGGCCTCGGCGGCCTGCTCGGCGGCCTCGGCCGCTTCCGCAAGAAGGGCAACGACGCCCCGGCGCCCGCACCGGCGGCGGCCGCGGCGGCTCCTGGCCGCTCGACCATCCTCACGACCACGACCGAAACGCTGCAGATCACGCCGAGCGCGACGGATGCCGACGTGGCGCTGCCGGCCGGCCTGAAGCTGAAGTAACGTCGCGAGCCGTCGCGGCCGCGCGGGCGAGGCGCATGGTAAGATTCTTACCGGTCTTACTCTTACCATGCGCATCACGAGCAAGGGACAGGTCACCATCCCCCAGGACGTCCGCGAGGCGCTGGGCCTGCTGCCACATACCGAGGTCGAGATCACGGTCGAACGCGGTCAGGCGGTGATTCGTCCCGCTGCCGGCCGCACCAGCCGGGGCGCCCGCATCGCCGATCACCTGAAGACGCACGGCGCGAAGATGCGGATGAGCAGCCGTGAACTGCTCGCGCTGCTGCGGGAGCCGCCGGATGAGCTCGACCCTCGTTGATTCGAACGTCCTCATCGATCTCTTCGACGAGGACTCCGAATGGCGCGACTGGTCTGACGCGATGCTGACGCGCGCCGCCAATCGCGGTCCGCTCGTCATCAATCCGATCGTCTTCGCCGAGGTCTCCGCCGGCTTCGACTCACTCGACGACGTCGAGGCCGCCCTGCCCGCGTCGTACGTACGGCGAGAGGCATTGCCGTGGGAGGCCGCGTTTCTCGCCGGCCGGGCGTTCGTGCAGTACCGGCGCCGCGGCGGCACACGTCCGGCGCCCCTGCCAGACTTCTACATCGGCGCCCACGCGGCCGTGGCCGGCTACACCCTCCTCACGCGCGATCCGCTCCGCTACCGCCACTACTTTCCCAAACTGAAGGTCGTCGCCCCGTAGCGTCTGCACGCCATCGCGCTCGTCTCGACGGCGGCGCCTCCGATCGGCGCTAGGATGGGCGGCATGCGCGCCACCATCCTCGCCCTCGTCGCCTGCCTGCTTGCTTCGAGCTCATCCGCACAGTCGATCGACGACCTCATCGCGCTCAGGCGCACGACCGGCACGCCAGCCGTCTCCGCCGACGGCCGCCTGGTCGCCTACACGGTGCGCGAGACGAACTGGACCGACAACAGCTACGAGACCGAGGTCTGGCTGGCCGACGCGCGCACCGCCGGCAGCGGGCGTCAGATCACGATGGCGAAGAAGTCGAGTCTTCAGCCGGCCTTCTCGCCGGATGGCCGCTGGCTCGCCTTCATCTCCGATCGCTCCGACACGCGCCAGCTCTATCGCCTCTCGCTCGAGGGCGGCGAAGCCGAAGCGCTCACGAGCGGCACCGAGGGCGTGACGGCGTTCGCGTGGTCGCCCGACGGCACACGTATCGCCTACACGATGACCGACCCGGTCACGCCGGAGATGAAGGCGCGCACGGAGCAGTACGGCGAATACACACACGAAGACCACGACGCGCGCAGGGCGCAGCTCCACGTGCTCGACATCACCACGAAGGCCACGCGGGCCCTCACGAGCGGCGCGTTCGTGGTGGGGGCGTTCGACTGGTCGCCCGACAACACGCGGATTGCCTTCGATCACCGCGTGAGCAGCGACGCCGGCCAGAGCGGCACCGCCGACATCTCGCTCGTGGACGTCACAACCGGCGCCGTCACGGCGCTCGTCACGCAGGCGGGCCCCGATTCCAACCCGAAGTGGTCGCCGGATGGCCGTCAGATCGCGTTCCAGTCGGCCATGGCGAAGTCGTTCTACTTCTTCGAGAACGGCGCGCTGGCGGTCGTGAACGCGAACGGCGGCACGCCGGAGTCGCTCACGGCGCGCTTCGACGAGAACCCGTCGCTCGTGGCGTGGACGACGTCCGGCATCTTCTTCGGCGCCTCACAGCGCACGTGGTCGTATCTCTATCGCCTCGACCCCGGCAGCCGGCAGACGGCCATGCATCGCGTGCGCGAAGACTGGATCGGCCAGAACTTCGCCGTGACGCCTTCCGGCGCGCATATGGCGTTCGTCGCCAGCGGCGCGCGCGACTTTCCCGAGGTGTTCGCGGCGCCCGTGGCCGCGACCCTCGTGCCCACGAAGCTCAGCGACCTCGGCGCACAGGTGGCCGCGTGGCCGCGTCACGGCCGCGAGGTGGTGCGCTGGAAGAGTCAGGACGGCGCCGAGATCGAGGGCGTGCTGCACAAGCCGGCGGACTTCCAGGCCGGCCGCCGCTATCCCCTGCTGGTCGTGATTCATGGCGGCCCGACGGGCGTGTCACGTCCGCAGCCGTACGGGAGCGCGAGCTTCTACCCGATCGACGGCTGGCTCGCGAAGGGCGCGCTCGTGCTCGAGCCGAACTACCGCGGCAGCGCCGGCTACGGTGAAGCCTTCCGGTCGCTCAACGTGCGCAACCTCGGCATCGGCGATGCGTGGGACGTGCTGAGCGGCATCGACGCGCTGGTGGCGCAGGGCCTCGTGGACAAGGACCGCGTGGGCTCGATGGGCTGGAGCCAGGGCGGCTACATCTCGGCGTTCCTCACGACGAAACACGCGGATCGCTTCAAGGCGCTGTCAGTGGGCGCCGGCATCTCGAACTGGGTCACCTACTACGTGAACACCGACATCCATCCCTTCACGCGGCAGTACCTGAAGGCCACGCCCTGGGACGATCCGAAGATCTACGCGGACACGTCGCCCATGACCTACATCAAGAATGCCAAGGCGCCGACGCTCATCCAGCATGGCGACAAGGATCCGCGCGTGCCGATCCCGAACGCGTTCGAGCTCTATCAGGGCCTGCAGGATCAGAAGGTGCCGGTGGAGCTCATGATCTTCCGCGGCTTCGGCCACGGGCTCGACAAGCCGAAGGCCAACCGCGCGGCGATGCAGCAGAACTGGGACTGGTTCGGGAAGTACCTGTGGCCGGGCGAGAAGGGCACGGCGGCGCAATAGGACTCGGACACAGATGACGTACAGGCACACGCAGGTCGGCTACTGGATGGCAGCGGCGATGGTCGGGCTGGCGGCGGTCATCGCCCTGCGCGTGCAGTCGTTCACGATCTTCGGACTGATGTGCCTCGTGACCACGCTGGCCGCGGCGCTTCTCGGCACGCTCACCGTGGTGGTTGACGACACCGCCGTGCTGGTGCGCTTCGGCCCGGTGGGCCTGCTCCGCGAACGTATCGCCGTCGCCGACGTGACCCACGCCCGCGCCGTGCGCAACTCGCCGCTCTACGGATGGGGCATGCGCTACATCCCGCACGGACGGCTGTGGAACGTGTGGGGCCTCGACGCGGTGGAGCTGCAACTGCGGAACGGCACGCGCTTCCGTATCGGCACCGACGAGCCGCAGGCGCTGCTGCAGGCGCTCCGGCGGGCGGGAGTCGCGGCATGACCACATCACGTCGCCTTCTCTCCGGCGCGTTCCTCCTCGCACTGATCCTCGGGCGCGCAGAGCCGGCGTGGGCGTGTTCGTGTATGGCGATGAAGCCGTGCGAGGCGTTGTGGCTGACGCGGGATGTGACGCCCACGGTGTTCGAGGCCACCGTGGTCTCGGTCGAGCGGCGCACTGACACCGAGCCCCTGCCGGATGGCGGATACAGAATTCGCTCCGACGTGTCGATCGTGCACCTCAAGGACCTCCGCAATCTGCTCGGCGAAGGCGCCACGACGATCGAGACGTCAGGCAGCGGCGACTCCTGCGGGTATACGTTCAAGGTCGGGCAGCGCTACGTCATCGACGCCACGTTCGCGTCCGGGTCGCTGACGACGACCTCATGCTCACAGACCAGGCCGATCGAGGCAGCCAGCGCACTGCTGGCGTACATCGCCAGCCTGAGCAGGCCGTCAGCGGGCGCCACTGTCACAGGCCTGGTGTCGGCGTCGATGAACTATCCGTTCGAGCCGCGTGGGCGTCCGGGCGGCATCGGCGGGCTGACCGTCACAGTGGATGGCCCAGTCTCGCGAGCGACCCGGTCGGCCGCCGACGGCAGCTTCAGCTTCGCCGGCCTGCCGCCCGGGCAATATCGAATCGGCGTCGGCTCCGGCGCCTCGTACCCATTCGAACCACCACCGGCGCTGACCTTCGAGTTGCCAAACGCACACGCCTGCCACGACGCGGATGTGCCGCTCACGTTGAAGGCCATCCTCGAGGGCACGGTCGTGGATGCGGATGGACGGCCCGTGCAGGGTGCCTCCGTGGCGCTGCGGCGCACCGACGCGCTGACGGCTCCGCGCGACCCCGACTTCCCGACGTTCGTCGGTTATGCCAACACGCAATCGGACGAGCATGGCCGCTATGAATTCACGGGGCTGCAGCCCGGCCTGTACGTCGTGGGCCTCAACATCGACTCGGGGCCAACGGACGGCAGTCCGTATGCGCCGCGCTTCATCGCCGGCCAGGATGGGCAACCGGAGGTGATCGACTTTCCGCCCGGCGGGCACCGGCTGCTGCCGCAACTCGTGGCCGTGCCTACATCACTCGTCGAGGTTACGGGGCGCGTCCTCTGGCCCGACGGCCGTCCTGGCTCGGGCATGCGGGTGCGGGCCTTCGCGCACGGCGAAACGCCATTCCGATTGGGGCGGAGCGTGGACGCCGTCGTCGATGGCGATGGACGTTTCACGCTGCGCCTGCCGGCCGGGATCGCCCACAACGTGCGGGCGTTCATGGACCCGGACCGCGCGAGGACCGCGCAGGATCGAGGCATCGAAGCAGAAGCGGAGTTCGTCGCTGGCCGCGGCACATTGACGCTCGTGCTGGAGCGTCGTCGCTGAACAGATGTGATTGCCGATCTGCCGTACGGCCCGGTGGAGGCGACGGGCAGAATCTGCGACGCCGCCACGTTCGACGCCGGGATTAGCGGCACTTCGGCGCCGGCACGGCCCTCGCATCGCCCCGGGTCGTGGCCGGATGTAGACTGCGCACATGGCCGAGGAGACTCCGATGCCCACGGCGGCCCGGGCCGATTCGCGGCTCACGTACGACGACTTCCTGCTGTTCCCCGACGACGGCCGGCGTCACGAGATCATCGACGGGGAGCACTACGTGACGCCGTCGCCCAACCTGCGCCACCAGCGCCTGGTGGGCCGGCTCCACCTGTCGATCGGCAACTGCCTGGCGACCCATCCCGGCGCGGGCCAGGTGTTCCTGGCGCCGCTCGACGTCGTGTTGTCGTACCACGATGTCGTCGAGCCCGACCTGCTGTTCGTGGCGGGTGACCAGTCCGCCATCATGACGGACAAGAACATCCAGGGTCCGCCGGCCCTGGTCATCGAAGTGTTCTCGAAGAGCACCCGCAAGAAAGACGCGCAGACGAAGCGCCGGCTCTTCGAACGCACAGGCGTTCGAGAGTACTGGCTGGTGGACCCGGAGCTCGACCTGGTGCAGGTACTGCGCGCGTCCGCGTCGGGAAAGCTCGTGCGGGTCGAAGAGCTTTCGGCCGAAGACGACGCCACACTCACGACGCCGCTGCTCCCGGAATGGCAGTTGTCGATGCGGACGCTCTTCACGGACCCGGCGTAGCGCCGCCGGGCGGGCGCCGACGCCCCAGAGCGCTTATTTCACCGGCGTGGCCAGGGGCTTGCCCTTCTCCACGATGTAGGTGACGACGATCGAAGCAGTGCCCGGCCCGGCGTTCGTCGCATTGTGCGGCTTGCCGTTCGGAATGATGAACGCCTCGCCGGCCTTCACCGTCTTCGTCACGCCGTCGATCTCGATCGAGAGCGTGCCTTCCTGCACGTAGCCCACCTCTTCGCCGAAATGTGTGTGCCGGCCCACCGAGGCACCGACGGCGCTGAACTCCGCGCGCGCGGTGATGGCTTCGCGCCCCGGCAGCGAGATGTCCACCTGCTGCAGCAGGGTGCGCGAGAACCCGGTTTGCTGCGCGCCCACGGCGGCCACGACGACAACCCACAGAACTGCCACGAACGACCACTTACGCATGCAACCTCCGAAGGCGGACAGGTTACCAGTACCGCCCGGGACCTTTGAGGGCGCCGGACAACACGGCGGTCCGCAGTTCCTCCACCGTGCGCAATCCGGCCGGCGCGATGCCGCCCGCCACGACGCGCGTCGCCTCCGGCGTCCAGTGGAAGAGCACCTCGTGCCACACGTGCGCGATGCCGCCGCGTTCGTAGTAGACGAGACAGTGATCCTGCGAACAGCCGGCCACGCTCAGGCGCCGAATCGGCAGCGACGGATCGGTGATGACGTCCGTGACCTGGAACGGTGCGCCGGGATCGGCGATCGCCATGGCGGAACCGCCGAACATCCGCTGCAGTTCCTCGCGCACGCCGAGCGGCAGCCCGCGCACGGCGGTGACCGCCTGGAACCGCTCATCGCGAATGTGCGCCTGGAGCGACGCCGGCAGCCGTGGCGCAACCGCCGGCTGCGCGGCGGCAACGACGGCAAGGATCCCGAACCCGGCGGCGGCCAGCATCCGTCTCGCATGCGACATGGGCACAGTATCCTCCGCGCTAGTTGAACACCTTCCGGCTCTCGAGGTTCGCCTCGATGTCCTTCCGGTCGCGCCACATCGGCCGCATCTGCTTCTTCGAGGCGAGCGGCAGCTGATCGTCGATGTGCTTCGAGCCCTTCCTGGACCAGTTGCCGTAGTTGAGCAGCACCTCGGCGCGCTGCGGCGTGCCGTATTCGATGACCGCGTAGAACGTGTCGCCCTGCACGGCTTCGGCCTTGCCGTCCTTGAACGGGCTCACGCCGATGGTGCGGATGGCGCCGAGCTGTGACGGCGCGCCGTTGCCTGGCAGGTCGGCGTTGCCGCGGCGGAAGCGCATCACATCGCCCCATTTCGGGTTGAGCATGCCGTATTCCTTCTCGACCTCGGCGGCCACCGTGTCGAGCACGGCCATCGCCCTGGCTGGATCCTTGAATCCGCGCGGCGTCTCGAGCGGACGGGCGTCGTCGGTGGGCACCTTGAAGCCGCCGATGTTGTCGAACGACGGGCCGGCGGCCGTCATGAACTTGTAGAAGAGCAGCATGCCGTCGCTCTCCACCTCGCCCTGACGGTCCCACCTGGCCAGCACGTCCGCCGCCCGTTTCGCAAGCGGTGTGCCACGCACTTTCGCCGTGGCCACGATGTCGTCCACGAACTGATCGGCGGTTTCGACGCGGGTCGAGAGCTTCCACTCCTTCACCTGTTCGAACGTGATCTTCTCGGGCGCCGTGCTGAGAATGCGGATGCCGCGCTGGGCGCGCTGCGTGATGCCCTGCGGCGCCGCGAACCCGGCCGCGAACTTCCGCGGGTCGAGTGTCATCGGGTAGGTGGATGTCCACGGCATGTCGTTCGAGTTCTGCACCCAGCCCTGCGGCGGGTCGACCACTTTCGGGATCTCGTCGTACGGCACGATCTCATGCGCGATGAGATCGGACTTATCGCCCGGCACGACGCCCTGCCAGAAGCGGTAGTCGCCGGTCGGGTGCTTCCACAGCGTGGCGTTGTAGACGTAGGCGATGTGGCCGTCGCGGTCGGCGTACGCGGTGTTGAAGAGCGGCAATTGCTGCATCCGCATCGCCGCTTCCCACTCCGCGAAGTTCTTCGCGAGGCCCATCTTCCAGAACTGCTCGAACATCTTCGGCCGGTCGAGCGCCGCCACGCGCATCGCGATCTTCATGCCGCGCCGTTCGGCCACGACCGGGCCGTGTACGGTCTTCCGCACGACCAGCGCTTCGTCCGTGAGCGTGCCGTCGGCCTGCTTCACCTTCAGGGTCTCGGTGCGCGTCTCGAACGGCGTCACCTTGCCGTCGAGCACGTAGCCGCCGTCTTTCTCGACCAGGCCGTAAAGGTCGGATTCCGCCGGGTTGTTGGTGGTCTGCGTCCAGCCGACGAATTCAGTGAAGCACTGGCGCAGCACCGGGAAACCCACCCACACGGCGCCGTAGCTCGTGACGCCGGGCGCCGTGAGCTGCACCTCGAAGTAGGTGTGGATGTCACCCCACTGCAGATGCGAGTTGCTCATGAGCAGCGCCTTGCCGGAGGCGGACCTGGCCGGCGCAATCGCCCATTCGTTCGAGCCGTGCACGTCGTCTTCCCAGCGCGCGAGACGGCCTTCGAGACGGCGCGGACTCACCACCCAGTCGTAGTGGATGACGCGCAGCCCGTGCGCGTAGACGTCCTCCACGGTGAGCGGCAGCACCGCGCGCGCTTCGGCGCTCAGGTCGGCCTTGTGTTCGTCGGCCCATGCGTTGAGGCCGCGGGCGAACGCCTGGATGAGGGGCGCGAACTCCGGGCTCTGCCCCGCCGCCCACTGCTTCGCCGTGTCGGGCAGGCCGTTCGTGCGCACCCACTTGTCGGAGTCGAGGTACTGCGCGCCGTAGAATTCGGCGCCGCGGCCGCGCGCCTGGGCGTAGAGCCGCACGAGCAGCTCGGCGTGCGCCTCCATCTGGGCGTAGCCGTAGGCCTGGAACAGGCCGGGGTGGTCGGGGGCGAAGATGTGGGGCACGCCGTAGCGGTCCCACAGGATCTCCGGTCCTGCCGCGGCGGCCGTTGGCGGGGCCCCGGCCGGCGATGAACAGCCCGCCACGGCCACGAACAGCGCAAGACCGAGCACGAGTGACGACGACCGGGCCAGCAGACGGGTCATGATGCCTCCGTGGCGCGGAGTCTAACAGAAGCGTTGAGGGGCTTTGGGCCCGGGTTCCGCTAGTGATGGCAGGAGGCGTGTGGTGATGAACAGGGTCAAGACAGGCGGCGCGATGTTCGCGGTGATGGTGGCGGCGGCCGTGCCGGCGGTGCTGGCGGACGCCAAGGGGCGCGTCAACGTGAAGGGCGCCAGCTTCACCGTGGCCGACGCCGTGGCCTACAAGGACGACGACAACATCGAGGTCGCCCTGCTGCCGGCGGCGTTCAACCGGAAGGACGCGGTGAAGGACCGGAAGATCGACAGCTTCGACGTGATGCGTATGAGCGGCGCGCACGTGACGCTCGTCGTCCGGCCCGACGGGTCCTTCAACTGCATCAACTTCTCCACCGGCCAGGGCGGCGGCTCGTCGTGCACCGGCGACTACGAAACGGCGCTGACGCTCACGACGCGCACGGCCACGCGGGTGGCCGGCACGTTCCGCCTCAAGGCGGGCAGCGACACCGCCGACGTGACCTTCGACGTTCCGGTCGAAGGTGAAGTGGCACGTGCCGGCACGGCGCTGCCGCCCGATGGCGGTGAGCCGGGCCGCGCGGTGCTCGCACACTTCGGCGCCATCGAGAAGAACGACTTCAAGGCGCTCAAGGCCACGGCCTCGCCCGAACGGCAGGCGATGATGACCGAAGCCGAGAAGTCGGGCGAAGCCAAAGAGATGTTCAAGATGCTGCGCGACTTCTCGCCGCGCAAGGTGCGCGTGGTCGGCGGCACGGTGGACGGCGACAGCGCGCTCGTGGACTACGAAGGCGTGGAAGACGGCAAGCCGGTGCAGGGCACCGCCGAAGTCATGCGCGTCGGCGGCAAGTGGTACTTCGAGGGCTCGAGCAGCCGCTAGGCGCTACTGGCGGCGCACGCGAATCGACGTCACGCAGTCGTTCAGCCCGTCCTTCGGGCAGTCGTGCTGCGTGATGAGCTGCAGGTTCGGCGTGTCGGACGTGATCTCGAGCGCGTCGTCGCGGTAGCCATCATCGCGGTAGAGGGTCGCGCGCCAGCCGGGTGCGACCCTCACCGACGAGATGCAGTCGTTCCAGTCGTAGACGTAGCGGCCGCCGCTGCCTTCGGCGATGTAGTGTTCGCACGGCCCGCGCACCTCGCTCAGATCGCGGATGTCCTCGGTCAGATGGGCCGACCGGCCAAGATAGTTCGCATCTTCGTAGATCGTGATGCCGCTCTCGAGGTCCGACGGCCCGGAGGGCAGCGACTTCTGACAGGCCGCGGCGCCGAGCGCCACGAACACCACCCCGAGCCCCAAAGTCCCCACCCTTCGCATCGCGCGTTCCATACTTGGTAAGACGACGGGGCCGGGGCCACAAGTTCCGGGCGCCCGGTATCAGCCCCTGACCCCGATCGCCGCGTGAACCGGGACGGCGCGGGGCGCCCCGCGGGCCACGGAGACATGCAGTGACGTCGCCACGCTCGATCGGTGCAGGGTGTTAACATCCGGCCCGATCAGGGGGTTCCATGCGCCTCGTCCGTCCCGCCGCTCTTCTCGCCGTCCTCACACTCGCCGGCCTGACCGCTCCGTCGCTCGTCACGGTCTCGGCCCAGACGCGCGCCATTCCCGCCCCGGAACAGTTCTTCGGGTTCCGGATTGGCGCCGATGGCGAGCTGGCGCGTTACCCGAAGATCCTCGAGTACTTCCAGCTGCTGGCAAAGCAGACGGATCGCATCAAGTACGAGGAACTCGGGAAGACCACGATGGGCCAGAGTTATCCGCTGCTGCGGATCAGCTCGCCGCAGAACCTGGCGAAGTTCGACCGGCTCGTCGAAATCAATCGCCGGCTCGCCGATCCGCGCGGCCTGTCTGAAGCGGACGCGAAGAAGCTCGCGCTCGAAGGCAAGCCGTTCTACTTCCTCTACGCGACGATCCACTCGACCGAAGTGAGCAACGGGCAGGCGATCATCCACATCGTCCATCGCCTCGCCACCGAGTCGTCACCCGAGATTCGCGCCATCCTCGACAACTCGGTCGTGCTGCTCGTGCCGTCGCAGAACCCCGACGGCCAGGCGCTTGTCATCGACCATTGGTACAAGACGAAGGGCACGCCGCTGGCCCGCGTGTATCCGGACCTGTATCACAAGTACGTCGGCCACGACGACAACCGCGACTGGTTCATGTTCACGCAGAAGGAGACGCGGATGAACATCGAGCTGGTGCAGAACAAGTACAAGCCGATCATCACGCACGACATGCACCAGCAGGGGCCGAACAACGCCCGTATCTTCGTGCCGCCCTTCACCGAGCCGTTCGACCCGAACATGCATCCGCTGCTGCGCATGGGGCAATCCACGGTGGGCCAGGCGATGGCGAGCGCGCTGCTCGCCGAGGGCAAGGAGGGCGTGGCGTGGGAAGACAGCTACGACATGTGGTCGCCGGCCCGCCAGTACATGGTCTACCACGGACAGCCGCGCATCCTGACCGAGATCGCGAACAGCCCGGGGCTGGCCGATCCGTACGTGAATCCGCGTAAGGGTGAGCCGCTCGGCCCGCAGGAATCGCGCGCGCACTTCCCGGTGCCCTACTCGAAAGACACCTGGACGCTCGCGCAGCAGATGGAATACGGCATCACGGCGGCCTTCGCCGGCATGACACACGTGGCGAAACACGGGCGCGAGTGGCTCTACAACTTCTACCAGGTGCATCGCGACTGGACGACCTTCACGGGTGGTCCCTTCGCCTACGTCGTGCCGCCGAATCAGCACGACCCCTACGGCGCCTACGAGATGCTCGACCTGCTGCAGTTCGGCGCCGTCGAAATCCACCGCGCGACGGCGGCGTTCACCGCAGGCGGCGCGTCCTATCCCGCCGGCGCCTACGTGATCAAGACCGCGCAGCCCTACGGCGGCTACGCGCGCACGATGCTCTCGCGGCAGGAGTATCCAGACCTGCGGCTCTTCCCCGGCGGTCCGCCCGAGCCGCCTTACGACGTCACCGGCCACACGCTCTGGATGCTGACCGGCGCGACGGTGGACGCCGTGGCGCAGCCCTTCGAGGCCACGCTCGAACTCGTGAAGGCGGTCACGCCGGCCGCCGCCACCGCCGCCGTCCGTCCTGCCGCCGCGTACCTTGTCGGCCCCGAAAGTTACGGCACGTTCCGCATGATCGCGGAGCTGCAGAAGGCCGGCGCGCCGGTATACCGCGCGGCGAAGACGTTCGACGGCCACGCGCCGGGCACATGGGTGATCCCGGCAAGCGCGGTGTCGCAGCCGATCGTCGAGAAGGGCGCGAAGACGCTCGGTCTCACGGTCACGGGCGTGGATCGCCTGCCCGCGGTGGACGGCGAACGCCTGAAGCCGGCCACGAAGGTGGGCCTCTACCGCGCCGCCAACAACATGCCGGGCGGATGGTCGATGTGGATGCTCGAGCAGTACGGCATCAACCACACCGTGATGTCGGCGAAAGACTTCGCCGGCGATCTCAACCAGCAGTACGACGTCATCCTGCTGCCCTCGGGCACGACCAAGGCGCGCATGCTGCAGGGCCTCGACCCGAAGCGCCACGATCCGGCGGAATGGGCCTGGGCCTACGGCATCGGCGAGGCGGGATGGGCGAAGCTCCGGACGTTCGTGCAGAACGGCGGCACGCTGCTTGCGATTGGCTCGGCCGTCGAGACCGCGCGCGACCTGCTCGACCTGCCCATCGAACGTGCGGTGCCGCAGGCGCCGCCACGTTTCGGCCCGGGCGCGGCGCGTTCCGCCGAAGCGCGTGAAGACGGCGCCGCCGTGCTGCGCGACACGTTCAGCAGTCCGGCCCGCCTGATGCAGACGCTGCGCGATCGCGTCGCCGATCCGCAGTCGCTCTTCTACTGCCCGGGCTCGCTCCTGAACAACGAGTTCGATCCGAATCACCCGGTGGCGTGGGGCATGCCGGCCTCGTGGCCCGTGTTCTTCGACGACGACCAGGCCTATCGTCTACGGCCGGGCTTCGGCGTGGAGGCCGAGGTGGTGTCGCGATACCCGCGCGAGAAGGTGCTGGCCAGCGGCTGGCTCCTTGGCGAGGAATACCTGAAGGATCAGGCGAACATCCTGTCGTTCCGCATCGGCAAGGGCCGGGTGGTCACTTACGGCAGCCAGATCGACTACCGCGCGCAGCCGCGGGCGACCTATAAGATGATCTTCAACGCCATCTTCCACGGCCCGGCCACGCCGGTCACCGCGGCCGAGATGGGCAAGTAGGGGCAGGACACCACGCGGAGGCGACATGACGAAGGTGCAGGCGGTCGTGTTGTGTGTGAGTCTCGCGGCGCCGGCGCTGGCGGAGGCGCGGCAGACCACGGCCCGTCCGCCCCTCGGCGGACCGACGACGACGCCGTCCGGGTCGTATCTCAACCTGACGCCCCGGCGCCTGCCGGAGCCGCGGCCGCTCATTCCCGCCGCGCGCGCACCAAGACCCTCGGCACGTGCCGCGGCGCCGCCCCGTGTCGTCTGCGGGATGACGATCGTGCCAGGCGACCCCGCCGTGGACCCGGGCATGACCGCGCGCGTCACGCCGCTCACGGCGCAGCCGGCGATCCGGGCGGTCGAGCCGCCGATCTGCGGCAACGCGGCGCGATAGACACCTCGGCGGCTCGGCCGTCATCGAACCGGGCGACATGACCTCCCCCAGCACGGAACTCGCCGCCCTCTTCACGCGCGATCTCGCGCGGCTCGTGCGTCAGCTCGACGCCCTCGACGACGCGCGTCTCTGGCAGGTGGCCCCCGGGGTCACGAACTCCGCCGGGAACCTGATGCTGCACCTGAGCGGCAACCTGCGCGAGTACGTGGGTCGCCAGCTCGGCGGCGTCCCCTACGTGCGCAACCGTCCGCACGAGTTCGCGGCGAAGGATGTCGAGCGTTCGGCGATCAAGGCGGAGCTCGTCGAGCTTGCGGCGATCATCCCGGGCGTCATCACGCGCATGCCGGCCGCGCGCTGGGACGACACGTTCCCCGAGAACGTGCTCGGCGAGCCGCTCACGACCCGCCAGTTCGTGATCCATCTGTACGGCCACCTCAACTACCACCTCGGCCAGATCGACTACCTCCGCCGCGCGCTCACCGGCGACGGCGCGCTCGCAAAACCCGCGTCGTAAGGCCGTCCGCGCGCGCACGATCGCGCTTCGTCTCCCGATCGCGCCATGCGGCGCTGTTGACGCCGCATGCCGAATCGCCTGTACCGGGCCGTCTCTGTCACTGAAGCCTCACGGTCTCCCCCCCGAGGCAGGACATCCGGAAAGGAGACAGGTATGTGCACTCATCACCCGCCGCGCGTGTTCGCGGCTGGTCTCGCGGCCCTGCTGATCGCGATCGGCAGTTCGCCGCTGCCACGCGCTGAAGCCGCGCAGGCGGCCCAGCCGGCAGCGCGCGTCGAACCCGGCCTCACCCTCGACGTCGAAGGCTTCTGCAGCGAGACGCGGCTGCGCACCTCGAATGCGCGGATCACGTGGCGCGCCCGCGCCTCCGCCATCGCCGGCATGGCGAGCCTCGCGGCCGCGCCGCAGCGCCTCGAAACCACGGTCTTCAAGGGCGGTTTCGAAAAGGGCCTGTACGTGGCGCTGCCGATCGGCGACGCCGCGGCGGACCGGCCGATTGCCGCCATCGCACCGGCGGTGCCTGGCGTGGCGGCGGCGGCGCAGCAGACGCTCACGCGCCGCGCCTTCCAGATCCGCCTCATTTCCGTGGCCGCGCCGCGCGCGGCGGCGGCCGCTGCCGACACGTCCGAGATGGACGCCGTGGTCGAGAACCTCGAGCCGGGCGTGAACTACACGTGGCGCCTGGCCGTGGACGCCCCGGCCGGCCGCATGGTGTCGCCCACCGTGTCACTGCGAGCCCCGGTGTGTCCGGCGGATCTCGTGGAACCGCTTCCTCCCCAGACACCGCGGCGGCAGCCATGACGCGCGCGACCATCTGGATGATGACGGTGATGCTGAGCCTCGCGGCGGGCATCGCCGAGGCACAGCTGTCGGTCACGGTGCGCGACATCAGCCCCGACCGCTCCACCAACACCGATCCCGACGGCGCGTCGGGCGGACGTGCGAACGGCATCGGCGTCGACGCCGCCACGCCGGGCCGCCTCTACGCGGCCAGCGAGTTCGGCGGGCTCTGGCGCAGCAACGACAACGGCGTCACATGGGCCCATCTCGACGGCCACGTGCCCACGGTCACGTGGGATGTGGAAGTGGATCCCTCGAACTCGAACCGCCTGTTCGCGACCTCGCTCTACGACGGGCGGGTGACCAGCCGCTCGGGCATCAACGTAAGCACCGATGCCGGCGTGACGTGGACCCATCCGCCGAGCGCCGTACCGCCGGCCGGCTTCTGCGACACCGACACGCGGCGCACGGAGCCGGCGGCCTTCGGCATCGCCGTCGATCCGGCCAACACGAACCGCGTCTTCATCGGCACCAACTGCGGCCTCGCCGTGAGCACCAACGCCGGCGCCACGTGGACGTTCGTCGATCCCACGCCGGGCGACACGGCGAATGACATCACCGACGTCATCGTGCACCACGCCGGCATCATCGACGTGTGCGGCGACGACGGTCACTTCCGCTCCACCAACGGCGGCACGACGTGGACGACGGCGGCCGCGGTGCCGCTCGCTGGCGGCCAGTGTTCGCTCGCTGTATCGCCCGACGAAGACTACGTGCTCTTCGCGGTGGTCGGCACGTCGATCTTCGAAAGTGACGATGCCGGACAGTCGTGGCCCGGCACCTATGCCAACCCGTCGGCGCAGGGACGCATTCCGTTCGTCGCGACGAACCAGCGCGCCGGCAACACGTACGACCTGTGGTTCGGCGACGTGCGCCTGCACCGCGGCACCTGCACCACGCCCGCCGCACCGGCGCAGGGCGGCGCGCAGCGCTGCAACGCCTCGGGAGGGTGGGCCGGTCCGTTCACGCGCACCGCGGGCGCGCACGACGACTCGGGCGACATCGCGTTTGCCCCGAACGTCGCGTCGGACGCATGTCCGGTGCTCTTTGCCTCGGACGGCGGCGTCTATCGCAACACGCTCGGCGCGAGCCCGGCCTGCCATACGCCCGCCTGGGCGCAACCGACCGTCACGCCGCACGCCCTCTGGAACTACACCTTCGCCGGCGTGTCGCGCCCCGGAGCCGCCACCGAACATCTCTACTTCGGCAACCAGGACAACGGCACGTTCGGTGCGACCAACGGCGGCGCCGCCGCCGTGACCTGGAACAACGAACGCTGCTGCGACGGCTTCGACGCCAACGGCGACGCCGCGCGCGGCGTCACGACGGTGTGCTGCTTCTCGCCCGGGCGGGCCACGCTGATGTTCCTGAGCGGTCCCGGCCTCACGGGCGCCTCGCCGCAGATCGGCAACTACCCGCCGGGCAACCTGAAGAGTTTCCAGCAGCTCGAAGGCATCCTCACGTTCGGCCCCGACGACTACCTCGTCGCCACGACAACCGGGGTCTTCGTCACCTTCGACATCGGCGCGACCGGGGCGGGGCTGCCCGCATGGACACCCGTGGGCACCGGGCCGCCCGCGGACGCCTGCGGCATCCAGATCGCGGCGGCCGGCGGCACGCCGGTGTTCTTCGCCAAGTCGGGCGGCTGCGACGGCGACCGCGGCGGGCGCGTGTTCAGCCACACCGGCGCCGGCGCCGCCGGCGCCTGGCAGGAGGTGCCGCCTCCGCCCGGCGGCGGCACGTTCGGCGTGTTCGCCGTCGATCCGAACAACCCGCAGCGGATCATCGCCTCGCGCGTGGGCATCGGCGTGGCCACACGCATGTTCCTCACGACCAACGGCGGCGCGGTATGGAACGCGCTGCCGGCGCTCGACACGGTGATGACCGGGAACGGCGTGTTCAAGTACGACACGATCTCCGGCCCGCGCGCGTTCGCGCGCCGCAACGGCTACCCGCAGCCCACGCTCGTCGCCTTCGATCCGCTCGATGCCGACATCCTGGTGGCGGGCAGCGCGGACGCCGGCGTCTTCATCAGCACGAACGGCGGCACGCGCTGGCAGCTCGTGACCGATCCGTTCACCCCGGGCGTCTCGGGCACGCCGCACATCCCGCGCCCTTACTACGCCCACTTCGATCACGACCCGCCGGCCGGCGACATCAATCTCTACCTGGGCACACGCGGACGCGGCGCCTGGCGGCTCACCTTCAAGAAGGTGGCGATGCCGGAGATCCAGGTGCCGTCGCCGCCCTCGTTCCTGCCCGCCTGCGTAGGCACGCGGCAGACCGCCACGCTCAACGTCTGCAACACGAGCCTCGGCAACCTCGTCGTGAGCAGCGTGGCGTCGTCGAACCCGGAGTTCGTCGTCACGACACCGTCCGGCGGCTTCCCGGTTACGGTGAGCCACGACTTCTGCTTCCCGATCGAAGTGGCCTTCTCGCCCACCGGCACCGGTGTCCGCAACACCACGTTCACGATCACGAGCAACGACCCGAACGTGCCCACGCTCGCCGTGCCGGCCTCGGCCACGGTGGGGCAGGCCACGGCGGTCACGATGGTGGCCGACAGCGGCAGCTTCGGGGAGGTGTGTCCGGGCCCGAAGGGCTTCCGCGACCTGATGGTGACGATCGACAACCGCGGCAGCTGCCCGCTGCTCGTCTCGAACGTCACCTCGTCGTCGCCGGAGTTCCAGGTGCCGTCGGTGCTCGCGCTGCCGCTCAGCGTGGCCCCCGGCGCCAACATCCAGGTGCCGATCCGCTTCGAGGCGGCGAGCGCCGGCGCGAAGGCCGCGACGGTCACTTTCGCCACGAACGATCCGGCAGCGCCGAACAAAGTCGTCAATCTCACGGCGACGGTGCCCGAGCCGTACGTGTGTTCGCCGCCGCTCTTCACGTCGCTCGAGAGCCAGATCGGACCCACGTGGGGCGCCGGACGCACGGGCAACTACACCGTGACCGCCGCCGGACGGCTGCTGAAGTCGTTCGGGCCGGCGCGCACCTTCGCCGTCCAGACCCAGGGCGAGTACCTCTGGTATCCGGGCCGGCACGAAGGGCAGGTGGATGCGACGCTGCTCTACCGGCGCGGCACCTGGCAGGCCGGGCTCGGCACGAGCGTGAAGAGTGCGGCGCTCGGCAGCGTGCCGGACACCGGCACGCTCACCGAAGCCGCGGCCAGCATCGATCGGCTGCTCTCCACGGTGCGGTTCGGCCTCTTCGGGTCGAAAGGCCTCAAGAGCCGCGACGTCGTGGGCGCGGTAGAAACCGTGGGCCCGCCGGTGGCCGGCGTGCAGCCGGTCGTCGTGACCGAACAGCTCGCGCATTCGGTGGACACGCTCGGCGCCCACCTGCAGCTCGACCTGGTGCCGGGCACATGGTGGCTCGATGCGAACATCGCGCTGCTCAACCGGCACGCCCCGGGGGCGAGCAACACCGGCGGCGGGGCCGCCCGGGTGTCGCGGCAGCTGGCGCCGTGGCTCGTGGGCTGGCTGCAGGTGGACGTCAACGAGAGCTTCGTCGGCTCGAACGTCGGCACGGTCACGCTGGGCCTGCGGATCGGCCGCTGGCCGTCGCCGGCGGACTGGTCCAACCCGGTGAACCCGCTCGGCACCCTCGTGCCGCGGGTGCACTACGAAGTGTTCCCGCGCGTGCGGCCGTAGCGCGCGTCTCTCAGGACGGGCGTGGCGCCAGGCGCGCCACGCCCGCCGCACATTCGGCCACGCCGGCGTCGAGGCCGAGCGCGGCATAGAGTTCGCGCGCTTCGGACCAGCAGGCGCGCGCCTCGTCCTCGGCGCCCTGACGCTCCAGGCAACTGGCGAGCGGCCGCACGGCATTGGCGAGATCGAGCGGCGCCGTGCCGGGCTGCGTGCGGTAGAGGTCCAGCGCCTCGCGCAGATGCTGCTGGGCACGGTCGAAGTGCCGCAGTTCGAGGTGCACCTCGCCGAGGTGGCGCAGGGCATGCGCCAGGCGATGCGGATCGCGCAGCTGCTGGCAGTGCGTGACCGCCTCTTCGAAGAGCGGCAGGGCGCTTGCCGGGTCGTTCGCGTCACGGTGGAGCTGCGCCATGCCGGCGAGCACCGTCACGAGGTCGCGGCGCCGCCCCGTGGACCGGCAGATGGCCTCGCCCGCGAGCAGGTGCCGCCAGGCGTCTTCCGGGCGTCCGGCGCGGCGGGTCTCGACAGCCAGCCGCAGATGTTCCCCGAGTTCCTGTTCGGCAGCGTCCATGCCTGCATCCTACCGCGACGGTCGAGCCGGACGACGCGCGGACTGGGACAAACGTGGGGACGGCCGCCGGGGAGTGTCGAAATCCGTCGCCGCCGTTCGACGAAGTAGCGGAGACTCTAACGCCATGGAATTTGTCGCCGACCTTCGCCACGCCGTCCGGTCGCTGCTGCGGGCCCGCGGTCTCGCCGTCACCGTCGTGCTCACGCTCGCGCTGGGCATCGGCGCCAACGCCGCCATCTTCAGCGTGGTGCGCGGCGTGTTGCTCCGGCCCCTCGTGAACCGCGACCAGGACACCCTGCTCTACATCCGCCAGAGCGCGCGCGGCATCGGCGCCGAGAACGCGAACTTCTCGGTGCCGGAGCTGCGCGACCTGCAGGGCCGCGTGAAGACACTTTCGGCCTTCGGCGACTTCTCCACCATCGAGTTCACGATGGTGGGCCTCGGCGAGCCGCGCGTCGTGCGGGCGGGTGTCGTGGGCGGCTCCTACTTCGAGGTGATGGGGCTCCGGCCGGTGGTCGGGCGGCTGCTCGGCCCGGCCGACGACGGCGCCGGCGCGGCCGGCGCGGCCGTGCTCACGCACCGCTTCTGGACCACGGCGTTCCAGTCGGATCCGGCCATCGTCGGCCGCACGATCCGCCTGAGCGATCGCTCGGCCACCATCGTCGGCGTGCTCGAGCCGTCGGTGCCGTATCCCACCGAGACCGAGATCATCGCGAACGTCGTGACCAGTCCGCACCACCTCGACGCCACGATGGTGGATGGCCGCGTGCACCGCATGACGGAGCTCTTCGGCCGCCTGGCGCCGGGCGTCACGGTCGAGTCGGCGCGCGCCGAGCTGCGGGCGGCGCATGGCGCCATCATGGCCGAACACAAGGAGGCCTATCCGGACAACGCCAACTTCACGATCGACGCCGTGACGCTGCGCGATCAGATCGTGTCGCCGGCGCGCACGATCCTGCTCGTGCTGCTCGCGGCCTCCGCGCTCGTCTTCATCGTCGCCTGTTCGAACGTGGCGAACCTGATCCTCGCGCGTTCGGTGCGGCGCGAGGGCGAACTGGCCGTGCGGGCGGCGCTCGGCGCCAGCCCGGCGGCGCTGCGGCGCACGCTGCTCGCCGAAAGTCTGGTGCTCTGCGTCTCGGGCGCCGTGCTCGGCATCCTGGTGGCCCGGCCGATGGTGAGCGTGCTGGCGCGCTACGCGTCGCGCTTCTCGATCCGCGCCGCCGAAGTGACCGTGGACTCGACACTGCTCTGGGTGGGCGCGGTGCTCGCGGTCGTGGCCGCGGTGGGCCTGGCGTTCGTGCCGCGGCTGCCGTCGGCCGACGCCGCGACCGGTCCGGGCCTCTCGGCCGGCAACATCCGCATCACGCCGGGCACGAACCGCCGCCTGCGGCTCTTCGCCGTGGCGCAGATCGCCGCGTCATTCGTGCTGCTGGCCGGCGCCGGCATGCTGCTTTCGACCCTCATCTCGCTGCAGCGGACGCAGACGGGCATCCGCGGCGGCAACGTGCTCGCCGTGAACGTGCCGATCGTGTCGTTCACGCGGCCGCCGGCCGAGGTCAACGCCTTCTATCGCGAAGTGCTGCGCCGCATCGGTGAACTGCCCGAGGTGGAACGCGTGGCGCTCGGCACGGCGGTGCCCTGGCGCGATCCGGGCTTCTTCGCCGCGCAGTTCACCGTGGAGGGCTACAACAAGGCCAACGGCGAGGAAGACCCGCGGGCGCAGTTCCGCACCGTGTCATCCGGCTTCTTCGCGTCGCTGGGCGTGCCGATCGTGGCCGGCCGCGACTTCAACGAAGGCGACCGGCAGGATGCCGAGAAGGTCGTCATCGTGAGCGAGAGCCTGGCGCGGCGGATGTTCCCCGGGCAGGACGCCGTGAACCGCGCGCTCATGTGGACCGATCCTGTCACCGACTTCATCGGCGTGAGCAAGAACGGGCGGCGCATCGTGGGCGTGGCGGCCGATCTCGACGACCAGAACATCGTGCCCGAGCCGACGATGACGGTCTACCACCCGTTCGAGCAGGAAATGCACGGCGGCCGGATCTTCGTGCACGCGAAGACCGACCCCTACGCGCTCATCACGCCGATCACGAAGATCGTGCAGGCCATCTCGGCCGACCAGCCGGTGGAGCGCGCCGCCAGCCTCGACGACATCCGCGCCGAAGTGTTGTCGCCGGCGCGGCTGAACGCGTTCGTGTTCGGCGGCTTCTCGGGCGTGGCCCTGCTCATCGCGGTGGTCGGCGTGGCCGGCGTGCTCGCGTTCTCGGTGAGCGCGCGCACGCGCGAGTTCGGCATCCGCCTGGCCATCGGGTCGGCGCCGCGGCACCTGCTCACCGGCGTGCTGAACGAAGGCGCGGTCATCGCCGCGGGCGGCATCGTGGTGGGCGTCGTCGGCGGCTTCCTGCTCACGCGCGTGGTGGGCAGCTACCTCACGGAGGTCCGCCTGCCCGGTGTGGGCGCCACGGCCGCGGCCGCCGCGCTGCTGGCCCTGGCCGCCGTGGCCGCGTCCCTCATCCCCGCTTCGCGTGCCGCCCGCGTGGACGTGGCCCAGGCCCTCCGTTCGGAATGAATACTGGGGTCAGACCCCATTCTGGGCGGGGCCAGACTTCTGATTACCGGCCGCCGGAGACGTCGAGCAACGCGCCGCTCGTGTAGCTGGCCTCCGGCGACAGCAGCCACAGGATGGCGCCGGCGATCTCGTCGGGTTCGCCGGGCCGCAGCATCGGCACGAGCGGGGCGATGCGCTCCAGGCGGTCCGGCTGTCCGCCGCTCGCGTGGATCTCCGTCCGCACGATCCCCGGCCTGACCGCGTTCACGCGGATGCCTTCGGTCGCCACTTCCTTCGCGAGGCCGATGGTGAAGACGTCCACCGCGCCCTTGGCGGCGGCGTAGTCCACGTATTCGCCGGGCGAGCCGATGCGCGAGGCCACCGACGAGACATTGACGATGACGCCGCCCATGCCGCCGTGTCGGGTGGACATGCGCTTCACCGCTTCGCGCGCGCAGAGGATGGTGCCGAAGACGTTCACGGCGAACATCCGCTGCAGGCGCGCCGCCGACATCTCGTCCACGCGCGCCTTCATGTCCACGACGCCGGCGTTGTTCACGAGGTCGGTCAGCGGGCCGAGCGCCTGCTCGCAGTCCGCGAACATCCGCAGCACGTCGGCTTCGACGGCCACGTCGCCCGCGATGGCGACGGCCGTGCCGCCCCCCTCGCGGATGCCGGCCACCACCGCCTCGGCGGCCTCGCGGTTCGCGCGGTAGTTCACGCCCACGTGGTAGCCGCGTGCGGCGGCGAGGGCGGCGGTGACGGCGCCGATGCCGCGGCTGGCGCCGGTGATGAGCAGGACGCGGGCCACCGCTCAGGCCGCCGTGAGCACGAGGGGCGCCCCGCGCGTGATGACGATGGTGTGCTCGAAGTGCGCCGCGAGGCTGCGATCCGCGGTGCGGAGCGTCCAGCCGTCGGCCTCCTGCACGGGCGTGGCCGAACCGGCGGAGATCATCGGCTCGATGGTGATGACCATGCCGTCGGTGAGCACGTCCTGCTGCAACGGGTCGTAGTGGTTGGGCACCGACGGTTCCTCGTGGATCTTCCGGCCCACGCCGTGGCCGGCCAGCCCGCGCACGCCGCGGAATCCGCGCCGCCGCACCTCTCGATCGATGGCGCGGCCGATGGCGTTCACCTTCGTGCCGGCGCGAGCCACGGCGAGGCCGGCGTCGAAGGCCGCACGCGCCGCCTCGACGAGCCGGTGCGCCACGAGGCGCCCCTCGCCCACGACGACACTTCTGGCTGCGTCCGCCACGTACCCGGCCTTCTCGAGCGTCACGTCGAGACTCACGAGATCCCCTGGCGCGAGCACGCGCGGGCCGGGAATGCCGTGCACGATCTCGTCGTTCACGCTGATGAGCACCGTGCCGGGAAAGCCATATTCGATGGCCGGAGCCGAGCGCGCGCCCTCGCCCGCGATGAGCCCTGCCGCCACGCGGTCGAGCATCGCGGTCGTCACGCCTGGCCGCACGGCGGCTTCCAGCGCGTCGAGTGTCAGGCGGGTGATACGCGCGACGTCGCGCAGGCCGTCGAGATCGGTCGTGGATTCAATGGACATGGACGGTGTGCTCCAGGCTCACGGCCTGTCGGTGATCTCAATACTGTGCCGCTGCCGGCGTCAGCCGAAGCGGGCGCCCCAGTCGAACAGTCCGATCGCAAAGGCCGCCGTGGCGGTCACCGCCGCCACCGTGCGGACGTGATTCCAGCGTCCCCACGACTCGACGTAGGCCGGCCAGTGCGTGGCCGCATCGGCAACCGGCGCGGCCGCGAGGGTGTTGTTGAGGGGCACGTTGCGCGCCACCGTCACGCCGAAGACCCCCACGAGGTAGGCCAGGCTCGCGCCGAACAGCCAGCCCTGATCGGGCACCACCGCGGTGATGGCGGCGATGATGGCCGAGACGAGCGTCGTGCCAACGAAACAGGTCAGGAAGACCGGGTTGACGATGGCGACATTGATGCGCTGCATGGCTTCGAGGCCGGCCGCCGGCGGCAACTGCGCCAGCGCCCGCATCACCACATTCGAGAAGGCGAACAGGAGGCCCGCCATCACGCCGCAGCCCACGGTGGCGACGAGCGCCAGATACGGGAGCCATTCCAGGAGTGACTGCATCGCACCTCCTCGTGCCGTGTGTCGTGCGGGATGACGAGACCCACTCGCGCGTCCGCGCGTGCGGAGGCCCCGCCGGGGACATCCCCATCATAGAATGCCGCGATGGCTGGTGAGACTCCGCTCGGGCCGCTGCCCTGGCCCTATCCCGTCGAATACGACAAGACCGACTACCAGGATGCCGACGTGCTCGTCATCGGCGGCGGCGCCTCCGGCTGCTTCGCCGCGATGGGCGCGGCCAGCCGCGGCGCCCGCGTGGTCATGTGGGAGAAGGCCGCCACGATGACGAGCGGCGCGATGGGCTCGGGCTGCGACCACTGGGAGATGGCGGCCACGAATCCGTGTTCACGCGTCACGCCGGAAGAGCTGGCGGACGCGATGGTGCGCATGCACCACGGCTACAACAACGGCATCTCGCACTACATCGAAGCCCGCGAAGGCTACGACCGCCTGCTCGACCTCGAGAAATACGGCGCCAAGGTCCGCGACACCGACGACGAGTTCACGGGCGCCGACTTCCGCGACGACGCCACGAAATTCATGTTCGCCTACGACTACGTGAACCGCTTCACCCTGCGCGTCTGGGGCACCACGTTCAAGCGGGCGATGTACCGCGGCGCCAAGATCCTGAAGGCGAACGTCATCGATCGCACGATGGGCGCCGGACTGCTGACCGAAGGCGGCAAGATCGGCGGACGCGTCGTGGGCGCGGTCGCTATCAACGGCCGCACCGGCAAGTTCACGGTGTGCCGCGCGAAGTCGGTCGTGTTCTGCATGTCGCGGCCGACGCGGCTGTGGCTTTTCGCCCCTGGCGCCACCGGCATCTCGGAGTTCCGGCCGCCGCAGTGCACGGGGGATGGGCATGCGATGGCGTGGCGCGTGGGCGGCCAGTTCACGATGCTCGAAAAGTCCCTGCGCGGGGAGTGGTCGGGCCTGCGCAGCTTCCCGCCCTACTCCACCGGCAACAACCACAACACCTGGTACGCCTGCACGATGGTGGATGCGGACGGCCGGCGCATCCCGTGGCTCGATCGCGACGGGCGCGAGCTGCCGCAGGTCGCCGATCGTTATCGCCCCTCGCCCGGCCAGAAGTTCTACATGAAGGGCGGCGGCGAACCCGACTTCCCCTTCTACGAGTTCCAGGGCCCCGAGACGATGGCGGTCGAGGAGGCCGTGGCGCGCGGCTTCAAGCTGCCCTTCTACGCCGACCTCACCGACATGCCGCCGATGGAGCGCAAGGTCATCTGGGGGATGATGGTCGGCAACGAAGGCAAGACGAAGACGCCGGTCTACGCCGAATACAACAACAAGGGATTCGACCCGGCCACGCACGTGCTGCAGAGTTACGGCGACGGCTGGCGCTCGGGACAGTTCCTGCCGCAGGAACGTCAGTTCTTCGGCATCCCCGGCGGGATGGTGAACGACTGGCGCCTCATGACCAACCTCGAGGGTCTCTTCGCCGCCGGTGACGTCCTGTTCGCGTCGGACTGCGTGGGCCACGCCGCCGCCACCGGTCACTACGCCGGCCGCCAGGCGGCGCTCTATGCCGCGACGCACGGCGAGGTCGCCGTGCACGACGCCCAGGTGGCGAGCGAACGGGCGCGCCTTTATGAGCCGCTGCAGCGCAGCCACGGCGTGAGCTGGCAGGCGCTCGCCGAAGCCATCACGCGGGTCATGCAGAATTACTGCGGCGCGGTGAAGAGCGACGACCTGCTGCACGAGGGACTGCGCGGCATCGAGGAGCTGCGCGCCAATGAAGCCAGCCGGCTCGTCGCGCGGAATCCGCACGACCTGCTGCGCGCGCAGGAAACCCTCAACGTGCTCACGAACGCGGAGCTCGTCATCCACTCGTGCCTGGCCCGCAAGGCAAGTTCGAAGCAGCTCATGTTCCAGCGCCTCGACTATCCGGCCATGGACCCGCCCGAGTGGCACCGGTTCGTGACCGTGCAGCGGGATGCCACGGGCGTTCGAGTGGGATCGCTGCCACTCGACTACTACGGCGACTT
Source organism: uncultured Acidobacteriota bacterium (assembly GCA_902826515.1). Taxonomy (GTDB): domain Bacteria; phylum Acidobacteriota; class Vicinamibacteria; order Vicinamibacterales; family UBA2999; genus CADEFD01. The sequence continues at coordinate 16,252 of CADEFD010000008.1, read as the reverse complement.
CGCGTCCAACTACGAGAAGCACAACGCCGACTACATCCGCGAAGGAGCCGCGCGATGAGCGACCCGAAGGTGTTCGCCATCGCCGACCAGGCGATCGTCGATCCGATCACGATCGTCCCGGAGCTCTGCACGGGCTGCAACCTGTGCCTGCACGTCTGCCCGGTGGACCTCTTCCTGCCGAATCACGACAAGGGCGGGCCGCCGCACGTGCTCTACCCCGGCGAGTGCTGGTACGAAGGCAGTTGTGTGGACGTGTGCCCGGAACCAGGCGCCATCCGCCTGAATCGCCCGCCGGCGATGCGCGTCAACTGGAAGCCGCGCGCTGCCCTCGGCACATCGAACCGCTGACGCCGCGGCCCGCTCAGCGCCGCGGCGTCGCGAGGCTCACGCCCACGTAGACCACGGCCGACGCTGCAAAGGCCATCAGCAGGCCGAGGTCGATGTTGAAGGCGCCCTGCAGCGGCCCCGGCACGCCGGCGGCGAAGGCCACGAGGCCGATCGTGCCGCCCACGAACATCGCGGCGAACGCGCCCTGACGGGTGCCGCCCGCCCACAGCAGCCCGCCGAGCAGCGGCACGAGCATGCTGGCCATGTACGGATACGTGAAGATGATGATCGTGTCGAGGATGCCGCGCGCCACGAGCGCGATGCCCACGCCGAGCACGAGCGCCACGGCCACCGCCAGCCGCGCGTAGAGCGTGCCGTTCGGCAGATCGTCGAGTTCGCGTTCGGGATTGAGCACCTTGTTGTAGAAGTCGCGCGAGAAGCAGCCGGCGAGCGAGATGAGGAGCGCGTTGGCGGTGGACATCGCGGCGGCGAGCAGCGCCGACACGACGATGCCGCCGACGAGCGGCGGCAGCGTCGCCGCGGCCACGTGGGTCAGCACCTTGCCGGGCGCCACGGCGGGGAACGCCTGGTGTCCGGCGGCGCCGATGAGCGCCGCGCAGAACGCCACGACGATCGTGAGCACGCCGGCCAGCACACACGCCCATTTCGCGATGACGCCGGTGCGCGCCGACTGATAACGGATGAAGGCGTCGTAGGACACCGAGATCGAGAACAGGAACGGGGTGATGAGGAACACGGCGCGCGAGCCCATGCCCTCGGGGATGAACGGCGTCGTGAGCACGGCCGTGGTGGCGGCGCCGTCGATCTGGCCGAGCGCGGCGAGCGCCGTGAGCGGCACGCCGATCATGATGATCGAGACCTGGAAGAAGTCGGCGAAGACCACGCCCCACATGCCGCTCAGCACGTTCGACACGAAGATGACGCCGGCCACGAGCAGCACCGCCGTCTGGAAGCTCGTGCCGAGCGCGGCCGAGAGCACGGACCCCGAGGCCATGAGCTGGGCGGCGAAGATGCCGAGCAGGCTCGGGATGTTCGAGAGCCACGCCCAGGTGCGCACGCCGCGATGTTCGCCGTAGCGGACGGCGAAGAAGTCGATCGGCACGATGCCGCCGCGCGACCGCATCTTCTCGGCCGCGAAGAGCCCGCCGAGGATGAGACCGCCGCCGCAGCCGAGGCCGTACCAGACGCCCGGCCAGAGGCCGCTCGACGCGCCGGTCTCGGCGCCGCCGAGCACGACGCCGGCGCCGATCTGCACCGCGGCCAGCGAGGCCGTGCTGAGGGCGAGCCCCAGCGAGCGGCCGGCCACGAGGTAGTCGGACACGCGCTTGATGCGCGTGCTCAGGAGCGCGCCCGCGACCAGCGTGCCCAGCAGGTAGACGGCGACCACCCCGATCAGCATCGCGAGAGGATACGTGGAACGCGGCTAGCGGTCCATCACCGGCAGGTAGGCGCGCCACGGACCCACCGCGTCCCGGTACTGCTTCGCGAGCACGCGCGCGGTCTGCGCCAGATGCCCGAGGTCGTGCGCCACCCACGTGGACAGGAGCTGGCGGAGGGTGACCGTGCCGAGGGCCGGATGTTCTCCGGTGAGGGCGAGCTGGGCCGCGGTGAGTCGCCAGCCGCGCAGCACGGCCACGTTCTCCGCGCGCAGCGCCGCGAACTCGTCGAGCAGCGTCGCCAGCGTCTTCCCTTCGCTCTCGCGGACCTGCGCGAAGCGATCGTACGGCTCGAAGGTGCGATTCACGCCCGGCGCGAGGATGATCCGCGCCCGCGGGATCCAGTCCGTGCGTTCGCCGTGAATGAGGTGGCCCACGTTGTCGAACGCGCTGAAGGTGTCGGCGCCTTCGTTCGCCGTCGTCCACACCTCGGGCAGCCCGCCGAGGAGCGCGCGGAACGTGGCCGGGGTGCGCTCGAGTACGGCGACGGCGTCGTCGATCCGGTAGTCCATGGCGGGGCTCAGCGGCGAACCGGCTGGCCGAAGGTCAGCCAGAAGCGGTTGCAGTCGCGCACGATGAACTCGCGCATGCCGTAGTCGGTGTCGTGCAGGTCTTCGACCAGCTCGGCGAGCGGCGTCACCCGGGCGAACGTCTGATCGACGTCGTCCACGGTGATGTAGAGATCCACGTCGCGCCGCTCGGCCGTGCTCGCGTGGCCGCCGCAGTTGAGCATCACTTCGCTCTGTCCGAGCACGAGCGACGCCCAGTTGATGACGCCGAGCTCCTCGTTCACCGCGCGGATCGTGAAGCCGATGCTGGCATACCAGTGGGCGGTCGTGCGGACGTCGGGGACGTGCAGCATGGGCATGACGGTTGGTGGCATGGCGTCTCCCTCGCAGCTCACGATAGTGCGGCGGGCCCGAGGGTGTCGAGGAGCGCCGTGCCGCGTGGCGACAGCCGGTAACCGACCTCGAGACTTTCGGTGAGACCGAGCGCCTTCAGCTTCCGCACGTTCGCCTTGAAGGGCAGCATCTCCTGCCCCATCTCCCTGCAGAGGTCCCCCGCCCGCCGCCCGGGATTGCGCGCGATGAGGCGCAGCACCCGCGTGGTCCACGGCCCGCCCGGCGCGCGTTCGTCCAGCCGCCGCAGGCGTTCGCGCAGGTCGCGCAGGTCGTCCGGGCCGAGGGCCGCCTGCGCGCGCAGGGCGACGCGAGGGTCGGCCGTGATGGCGCCGAGTTCGATGCGGTAGATCTCGCCGCCGGCGCGGCCGTTGAGGTCGTCGAGCAGGGCCTGCCGCGAGGGGTAACCAGCGCGGCGCGCGTCCGCTTCCGGAATGTCCGCGGCCGCCACGATGTGGATGTCGCCGATGTGGACTTGGCCCGCCGCCGTCAGGAGCGTGCCGCCGGCCTTCACTGTGGGACGCGTCCAGCGGCGGAACGCCAGGGTCACGACCCCGGCGCGAATGCCCTCGAGCACCGCCTGGCGGATGATCACCGGGCGCTCCGTGGCGCGCGACGCGCACCGGTCGGCCGGGCCGCCAGCGTCGGGTTGCCGTGCGCCGTGTTGAGGGCCACGGCGGCGCGCACCAGGCGGCGCGCGGTGGCCGCGCTCATCGGCACGCCGTCGCGAAGTTCGAGCGTGGCCATCTCGTACTTCCCGCCGGCCTTGAGCCGCGGTTCGATCGGCGTGAGCCGCTGCCCCTGCCAGAAACCGAAGAGCACGCGAGCCTCTTCGGCGCGAATGAGGAGCACGGGGCCGTCCGCGAGATACACGAGGTGGCCCCACTTCACCACCTCGTCGAGGCCCTTCACGGAGCGGGCGGCCTCGCGAAGCTGCTCGACGAGCGCACGGCGCCAGCCGCGCAGCGCCTTTACGTAGGCGTCGGGACTGGCGGCCGCGGCGACCCGCTTCATGCCGGTGTCCGGCCGGCCGCGGGGTCGGCGTTGAACACGGCATCCACCGGCACCTGCAGGGCACTCGCGAGCTGATTGGTCTTCCCTGCCACGGCGATGATCGAGAGCAGCTCGCCGTACTGCGCGTCGGTCATCCCCTTGGCCTTCGCGGCGGCCGTGTGTGAGTGCACGCAGAAGCTGCAGCTGTTGGCCACGGACACAGCGATGTAGATCATCTCCTTCGTGAGCGGGTCGAGCAGCGAGGGCACGGCCATGACCTGCTTCACCTCGGCCCACGTGCGTTCCAGCAGGCCCGGATCGAAAGCCAGGGTGCGCCAGAAGCTGTTGAGGAAGTCGGTCTGGCGGACGGCGCGCATGTCGTCGAAGACGGCTTTCACGCGCGGATCGCTTTCGGGCTGGTCGGGCAGACGCTGAGTGGACATGCGTCAGAGTCTAGCCCGACCGGGCGGCGGGGATTCCGCGCCGCGTCACCGGCCGTCGGCGGGCGCCGGGCCCAGCAGATCCCAGCGGTTGCCTTCGAGATCTTCGAACACGACGATGCGGCCATACGGTTCAGTACGCGGTGCGTTCACGAACGTGACGCCGGCCGCCGCCAGCCGGCGATACGCCGCGTCGAAGTCGCCCACCCGCAGGAACATGCCGACCCGGCCGGCGAACTGGCGCCCCACCGCGGCCTCCTGGTGCGCGCCGTCGGCGCGCGCCAGCAGCACGCCGGTTTCGCCGCCTTTCGGGCGCACGACCACCCAGCGCTTGGGCCGCCCGTCGTTGGTCGTGGAGGGCACGTCTTCCACGAGGTCGAAGTCGAGCACGTCCCGGAAGAAGGTGATGGCCCGGTCGTAGTCGCCGACGACGAGCGTCACGAGATGCAGATGCGCCATGCGTGGAGCGGCATTGTACGGGCGTCCGGCACCCGTTCAGCTTCGCAGATAGTGCACGAAGAGGGTGACATCCCGCCGGCCGGGGTCGACGCCCAGACCGGCGCCCCGCTGCACCGCGAAGTCCTGGCCGGTCAGCGCCTTCATCTCGCGAGCCAGTTCCTGCGCCGCCGGCTGTGACGCGTTCGCGTAGTAGAACACCGTGGAGCGGGTCGCAAACCAGCCGGGACGCTCGCCCGCCGGATACGACCATGACTGCGCGTCCAGCCCGTAGCCGGCGCCGCGCAGCCGCTGGTTCAGGGCGAGCCGCTCGTCGTCGGTGAACCCGAGCGTCTGGACGCCGACGAAGAAGTCGGACCGCGAACGCGACGCCCCTGACCGGCTGTCGGCCGCCGCCGCCACTCGGGCCACGAGGGGGCTGTTCGACTCAATCGCACTCGAAATGGCGGCCTCGACCTGCTGGGTCGCGTCCTTGAGCCGGCTGTTTTCGTTCTGCAGTTGCTCGGCCCGCTGCATGAGCGCCGGGTCCTTCAGCTTGTCGTTCGTCTCGGCCAGCGCCTTCACCAGCTCGTCGTTCGACGCCTGGAGCACCGCGATCGTCGATTGGGCCTCTTTCAGCGCATTGTCGGATTCGACGAGCTTGGACTTCCATTTGAAGCCGACCAGGCTGCCTTCCTCGAACCCGGCGTTGACCAGGATCGAATTGAACTGGCCGGGGAAGACGAGCAGGAGCAGCGCCAGCACGAAGATGGCGAAGTCGCGGAGCAGGGAGACGAGATCCTTGCCGAGCGCGACGGACCTGGTCAGCGTGGTCGTCTCGACCTTCGGGGCGTCTGCCATCGTCTGTCCTCGCGTGGTTGAAACAGGGAGACACCTTGCGCCGCGGGCCAGCCGGGGTCGCCCGGCGCGTCGCTACTTCTGCACGAGGTAGTTGAGCTTCACGACGAGCTGCCGGTCCTTCTGCGCGAAGACGTCGGCCGGCAGGCCCGTCTGGCGCAGGTCGTTGTAGACCACGAAGAGATCGCTCCCCGGACGGTGGATCAGGTTGAAGCGGATGTTGTTCGAGATCTCGTTGGTGCTGGTGTTGTACTGCGTGAGGCTGCGGATCGTCATCCGCGGCGAGAACGTGTAGTCCACGCGCAGCGTGGCCAGGTTCACGAGGAAGTCGCCCCAGGGCATCTTCACGTCGTTGCGGTTGTACTGCAGCTCGCTCGACAGGCGGCTCGAGGCGCGGGCGCCCACGGCGTACGAGAGCGATCGCCGCGTGCCGCCGTAGAAGTCATTCGGCTGCCAGGTCACGCGCTGGAAGAACTTCTTCCCGGGGCTCGTGTTGTAGGTGAACATCCACTCGTCCATGTTGTAGGCGCCCACCGGGATGCGCACGTTCGGACGGATGTTGAACGGCAGATCGAGCACGTCCATGTGCTTCTGGTAGATCACGTTGATGAACGAGTCATCCCGCAGCGTCGTACCGAGCATCAGGTGGTGCAGGCGGTTCACGAGCCGGTTGCCCTGATCGGTGGTGTAGGTGAGCACGTACATCGGCTCGAACACCTTGACCCGGCCCTTCTTCGGCCGCGGCGTGGGCCCGAAGTAGGCCTTGGTGGTGCGATGCCCGCCGGTGCGCTGCAGGAAGCCGGCCTCGGGGTTGAAGTTCTCCTGCACGTCGAGGTAGTTCACCCACAGGTTCCACTTCGGGTCGCGGTAGGCCACGCGGCCGTAGAAGGCCATGTCCTGGCCGTCGCCGATCGGCTGGCCGCCGAGCCACGCGGCGTCGGGGTTGGTGGCCGTCTTCGCGACGTACGAGTTCACCTGGAAGTTGCTGCCGAGCGAGAAGTTGCCGTCGAGGCCGACGGTGCGGTTGAAGTGCTGGCTGCCGTCCACCGACTCCTTGTTGATGAAGATGGCGCCGATGCGTGAGCGGCGGAAGACGTCGCGGCTGTAGCGGCTCACGAAGAAGTTGTCGCCGGGTTTGTTGAAGGCGCTGTCGGTCTGCACGTCGAGCACGGCGATGTTGTTCTTGCCCATCTTGCCGGTGAGGCGCGCGCCGCCGAGGATCGGCACCGGCTGCCCGGTGTCCGACAGGCCGATCTTGCGGCTGAAGAACAGGTCGGTCTGCACCGGCGTCGAGGTGAACGAGGCGCCCGTGCCCATCGTGAAGAAGTTCGACGCCTCGAGGAAGAAGTCGCGCTTCTCGGGGAAGAACAGCCCGAAGCGCGTGAGGTTGACCTGCTGGTCGTCCACCTCGACCTGCGCGAAGTCGGTGTTGATGGTGACGTCGAGGTTGAGGCCGGCCGTGACGCCGTAGCGGGCATCGAGGCCGACGTCCTTCGTCCACGACGTGGTGGAGTTCGTGGCGCTCAGGTCGCGGCGGCGCGGCCCGGCGACGATGAAGGGCTTGAGCTTCAGATCCCAGCCGAGGCTGAGGTGCTCGAGCCCGCGCAGTTCGCCGGCGAGGCTCACGCGCGTGAGCGAATAGGCGCGCGGGATGGGCGCCCAGTAGTCGAGCTCGTTCTTCCGGCGGTTGTGGCGCAGGAAGTTGATGCCCCAGGTCTGCTGGTCGGCCGGCTTGAAGCGCAGCGTGTTGGTGGGGATGGACATCTCGGCCGTCCAGCCCTCGTCCGTCACCTTCGCCGCCGCGTCCCACACGCCGTCCCAGTTGCGGTTGACGTTCGAGGTGGTGCCGCGGCCGCCGCCTTCCCCTTCGTCGAAGATCTGCTGTTCGAGTTTCGCGCCGAGCGGCGTCGTGACGAACATGTAGCCGTTGCGTGAGTCCTTGAACGTGTCGAGGATGACCTGGAAGTTGTCTTCGTCGAAGAGGCGGTCGGAGTCGCGCCGCATCTCGGTGGCCACGACCGTGCGGCCGCCGGGCGACGCGGCCGCGTCCCCGCGATGTTCGGCATGGGGGTCGGCAGCGGCAGGACCCGCGGCCACGACGCCGCCGGCCTGATACGCCTTCACCGCGATGTAAAGGGTGCGCTCGTCGAAGACCACGCGCACTTCGGTGCGCTCGCTGGCCGGCTGGCCCAGGTTGGGCTCCTGCTGGGTGAAGGTCTCGACCGGCGTGGCCTGCTGCCAGACGGCATCGTCGAGCACGCCGTCGATGCGCGGGCCGATCTCGACCCGGACGGCGTTGATGAACGGCCGCTCCTTGCTCTGCTGCGCAAACGAGAGGGACGGCGCGGCCAGGAACGCGGCCGCGAGACACACCAGCGCCGTTTTACACATGCGACCCATAACTGTACACGGGCCAGCCCGTCCGGAACGGCCGTTCTGCATCCGGTCCGGCGCCCGCCAATCCGATCGCCGCCGGTCGCCGTAGGACTGGTTCGGAGGCACCCGACATGACACGTACGCTCCTCAAGACCGCGCTGGCCGCCGCCGTGGTGGCGGCCCCGCTGGCCGTCTTCACGGCCAACCACCGCGAAGCCCCGATCACCGCCCTCGACCGCACCGCCGACATCACCGACTGGTATTCGTTCGTAAGCTACGACGACCCCTCGAAGCTGACGATGGTGCTGTCGGTCGATCCGCTGCTCGAGCCGGCCAACGGGCCCAACTACTTCCCCTTCGATCCCGACGTGCTCTACGAGATGAAGGTCGACAACAACCACGACGCCGTCGAAGACGTCACGCTCCAGTTCCGCTTCCAGACCGAACAGCGCAACCCGGGCGTCTTCACCGGCTTCGTGGGCGGCCTGCTCGGCATTCCGCAGATCACCGCCCTCGACGGCCCCGGCTCCGAAGGCCTCGGCCTGCGCCAGAGCTACACCGTGACGGCCATCCGCGACGGCAGGACGTTCGATCTGAGCGGCGGCCGCAAGCTCTACGCGGTGCCGACCAATGTGGGCCCGCGCACGATGCCGAACTACCAGGCGCTCTACAGCCAGGGCATCTACAACCTCGGCAACGGCATTCGCAGCTTCGCCGGCACGACCGACGATCCGTTCTACATCGACCTCGGCGGCGCCTTCGACTCGCTGAACTTCCGGCCCGAAGCCGGCGGCGGCGTGTTGTCGCAGGTGAACGACGAGAACAACACGGTGAACGTCGCGCCGGACGACGTGTCGGGCTACAACGTGAACACCATCGCCATCGAGATCCCGCTGCAGTTCCTGACGCGCGATCTCAAGGTGCACACGAACAGCGAGCCGGCCGCGGTGCTCGGCACCTACGCTACGACGTCGCGCCAGCAGATCACCGTGCGCCGGCGTCCGCGCGAAGGCAACGGCAACCTCGCGCAGGGGCCGTGGCGGCAGGTGCAGCGCATGGGCAACCCGCTCGTGAACGAGCTGCTCATCGGCACCGGCTCGAAGGATCGGTTCAGCATGGACGACCCGACCAACGACAGCCAGTTCGTGCGTTTCCTGGCGCGGCCGCTGCTCGCCGACATCTTCGCGTCGATCGGCATCCCGGTGCCGCCCGGCGACCGGCTGGATCTGGCGCCGCTCGTGCTCTACACCGGCCCGACAATCCCGGCCGGCACGCCGCGCGGTCCCGTCGCCGACCTGCTGCGCGTGAACACCGGCATCCCGCCCACACCCGCCGCGCAGCAGCAGCGCCTCGGCCTGCTCACGCTGCTCGACTCGAACCCGAACAACGACGACGCGGCCGGCTTCCCGAACGGCCGCCGTCCCGACGACGACGTGACCGACATCGCGGCGCGCGCCGTCGGCGGCATCCTCGTGAATCCGACCACCTACGGCACACGCATCGGCGACGGCGTGAACGTGAACGACAAGCCGAAGCAGACGACCTTCCCCTACGTGCCGCCGGCCCACGATGGCCGCAACAGCCGCCACGTCGATCCGGGCGAACCGGGCTGCGCGGGCGTCTGCCCGCCCGGGCTGTAACGCCCCGGCGCTCTTTGGGGTCAGACCCCTTTCGGATTCGTAAGGGGTCTGACCCCGCATTTGGCACCGCATTTGGCAGGAGATGACGATGACTTCGTTCCGACTCATGACGACGGTGGTGGTGCTGGCCGCGACGGTCTCGGCGGCGGCCGCGCAGACACTGCGCCCGAACGCGCTCCTCGCCGGCGGCGACACGCCGGCCCAGCGCAAGATCGCGCTGGCGCAGGCTGCCATCGCGCGTGACCCGAAACACGCGCAGGCGCATGCGGATCTCGCGCTCGCGCTCACGCAGCGCGCCCGCGAAACGGCCGACCCCGTCTATTACCAGCAGGCCGAAGCCGCCGTGCAGGCGGCGCTCGCGGCGACACCCGGCCACTTCGACGCGCGCAAGGTGCGCGCGTGGGCGCTGCTCGGGCAGCATCGCTTCGCCGAGGCGCTGGCGCTTGCGACCGCGCTCAACCGTGAGGTGCCGGACGACCTCATGGTCTACGGCATCCTGACCGACGCGCACATCGAGCTCGGCCACTACGACGAGGCCGAACGGTCCGCGCAGTGGATGCTCGACCTGCGGCCCGGCAACATCCCGGCGCTGACCCGCGCCGCCTATCTGCGCGAGCTCTTCGGCGACATCGAAGGCGCGATCGAGCTCATGCGCGCGGCCGTGAACCGCATGCCTTTCCAGGAGACCGAGGATCGCGCGTGGGTGCTGACGCAGATCGGCCATCTGGAACTCGTGCGCCGGCAGCCGGCAGCCGCCGAGGAAGCCCTCGAGGCCGCGCTCGCGCTCTTCCCCGACTACCACTACGCGCTCGGCACCCTCGCCGAGGTGCGCACCGCGCAGCAGCGGCATCGCGAGGCGGCCGTGCTGCAGCGCCAGCGGTACGCGGTGGCGCCGCATCCCGAGAACCTCTTCGAGCTGGCCGAAGCCCAGGCGCGCGCCGGCATGCGCGCCGAGGCGGCGAAGAGCTACGCGCAGTTCGAAGCCGGGGCGCGGGCGGAGATGCGTGGCGACGACAACGCCAACCGCGAGCTCATCGCCTACTGGGCGGGCCCCGGGAAGAAGCCGGCCGAGGCGCTGAAGCTGGCCGAACAGGAGATCGCGCGCCGCGGCGACGTCTACACGCGGGAAGCCTACGCGTGGGCGCTCTTCCGCAACGGGCGGCGTGCGGACGCACGGCGGGAGATCGCAACCGTGCTCGCCGTAGGCGTGCAACATCCGCGGGTGCTCGACCGCGCGAGCGCCATCCAGGGCAAGCCCGCGGGCACGACGACGGCGCGCTGACGGCCGTCCGGGCCCGGAGCCGGGGATCGGCGCACCCCCGGCTTCGGGCTCTGCGTCGTCAGCCGAAGCTGTTGTCGTCGGCTGACGGACCGTACAGCGCCGGCACCTTCGCACCCATCAGGCGCAGGTACACCGTCATCTGGCCGCGGTGATGCACCCAGTGATTGATGGTGTCCGATAGAAATTCGAGCCGCGTCGTGTCCGACACGACCTTGCCGCCTGCGAGCAGCTTCCAGTGGGTGTGCAGGTGCTCTACCGTGGTGCCGGCCAGTGCCTGGCGCGCGGTCTTCGCGGCGCCGTCGAGCGCCATGATGTAGGCGTCGCTGGTCGTCATTGGATCGGACGTCGGCTTCCTGCCGTCCTTCGGCGCGATGTCGAGTTCGTCCTGGTTCAGGATCATCGTGATCCAGCTCGGGATGGTGGCGACCATGTCGGCCAGATAGCCGAACTCCATCGATCGGTCGTGCGGCTTCCAGCCGCGCTTGTCGGCCGGTACCTGCTCCAGTGCGTGCCGGCTCTTCTGTGTCTCACGGTCGAGTTCGGCGACGAGATACGGGATGAGTTCCATGGTGATCGGAGCAAGCAAGAGGCGCGCCCGTCCCTGCGGGCGGCGAGTGCAGGGCGTGGGCAATTTGCGTCCGCGTCTTGCGCGTCCCGGTGCCGATCTCGGTTGTCCGCGTTCACTGTGACGAGGGCGTGACGGCACCGCGGCAGAGCACGTCGCACCCGCGTGATAGATTGGAACTCTTCCCGCGCCATCCGGAGAGCCACCCATGACCGCCATCGCCGATCGCGGCTACCGCCATCCCGACCGTCTCGTCTCGACCGACTGGGTCGCGGCACACACCGGCGACCCGAACGTCCGCATCATCGAATCGAATGAGGACACGCTGCTCTACGCGACCGGCCACGTGCCCGGCGCGGTGCACGTGGACTGGACGAGCGACCTCAACGACCAGCTCCGCCGCGACTACATCGAACGCGAAGGATTCCAGGCGTTGATGGCGCGCATCGGCGTCACCCCCGACACGACGGTGGTCTTCTACGGCGACAAGAACAACTGGTGGGCGTGTTACGCCTTCTGGGTGTTCCAGCTCTTCGGTCACACGAAGGCACACGTGATGGACGGCGGACGGCTGAAGTGGCAGAAGGAAGGGCGCGGGTGGTCCACCGATACCCCGGCCTATCCGCCCACCGCCTACACCGCCCCGGCGCGCGACGACGCGCGGCACCGCATCCTGCGCGATGAGGTGCTGCAGTTCCAGAAGAGCGGCGGGCAGTTCGTGGACGTGCGCAGCCCCGAGGAGTATGCCGGCACGCGCATGCACATGCCGGAGTATCCGAACGAAGGCGCCATCCGCGGCGGACACATCCCCGGCGCGAAGAGTGTGCCGTGGGCGCGCGCCATCAATCCCGACGACGGCACGTTCCGGAGCGCGGCGGAACTCACGGCGCTCTACGTGGACCAGAACGGCCTCGACGGCGCGAGCGACATCGTGGCCTACTGCCGCATCGGCGAACGCAGCAGCCACACGTGGTTCGCGCTCACCTACCTGCTCGGCTTCGAGAAGGTCCGCAACTACGACGGCAGCTGGACGGAGTGGGGCAACCTCGTCGGCGTGCCGATCGAGAAGTAGCGGCGGCGCCGATGCCCGCGTATCCGGAACGGCTGCAGGCGCTGCTGGACGTGTTTGCCGGCGTGACCGACACGCACGAACGCACGCAGCTCCTCATCGACTTCGCGCGCAGGTTCAAGGAGGTGCCGCCGGACGTGGCGACGCGCCCCTTCGACGAGACGCACCTCGTGAAGCACTGCGAGTCGGAGGCCTACGCGTGGGCGGTGCCGAACCCCGACGGCACGCTCAAGCTGCACTTCGCGGTAGAGAACCCGTCCGGCGTCTCGGCGAAGGCGCTCGCCGCGATCCTCGACAAGGCGCTCTCGGGCCTTCCCGCCGCCGATATCGCCACCGTGGATCCGGAGATCGTCGAGAAGCTGTTCCGCCAGAACATCTCCATGGGCAAAGGTATGGGCCTGATGTCGATGGTGCTGATGGTGCAGGCCCTGGCGAAGCGCCATCTGTAACGGGGCCTGTCACGGTCTCCGGATGTCACCGGGGTCTGTCACGGGAGACACGCCGTGACCGTGACAGACCCCGTTACAAGTATCGCTAGTTTTTCAATCCGAGGCGGGTGCGCTGCTGGCAATAGCTGCGGCGCATCTTGAATTGCACGAGGCCGTCGTTCGTGGCCGGGGCACCGACGCTGTCTGACGCCGAGATCCGCTGCACGAGCGCGCGCGGGTCCGTCGACGCCACCTCAACGCCCATCGCATCGGTGTAGAACGTGGTCGGGCCCTGGCGGTTGTACCAGTAACCGGGCTGCGCGTAGCTCTCGCGATCGCAGCCGCGGAAGCTGGTCCAATCGTCGGTGAAGACCTTGATTGCCGCGACGCGCGCGTCCCACGCGTAGACCACCTCAGACGGATTCGCCGGGTTCAGCACCGTGATCGGATCGAACACGGCCGGCGTGGCGAACGCCGTGTAGACGACGCGGCCCTGGAATCGCACCGACTGCGTGGTGGACCAGATCTCGTAGGCGCTGCCGAGACGGCAGGGCGAGCCGAGCTGGATGACGTCTTTCACCGGCGCCGGACTTCGCGGATCGCACACCGCGCCCGTGCCCCCGGTGTCCATCATGAGCTGCGTGAAGGCGGCGAGCCCGAACTCCGGGTGAATCAGCCGGATCTCGGCCGAGTGGTGCGGCATCGCGAAGCGCTTCGCGCCGCCGGTGCCCATGTGGAAGACGCTGCGCGAGTAGACACGGTTCACGCGGCCCTCGTCGTTCACGTCGCCGGGGTTGGCGATGAAGACCTTGAAGCCTTCGTGCGCTTCCTCGTGATCCATCCGCCGCCCGATGTAGCCGAAGCGCACCGGTGATGCCGAGATGGCCGCATGGCCGATCGCGGCCGGATCGTCGCCGTGTTCGTGCGCGAAGATGCAGCCGCTCGGGTCCACCTGCGGATGCCACGTGCGGTAACGCATCCCGTCGCCGCCATCCACCACCCAGCGATCGTGCGCGGCGGCGGTGCACGTGCCGAGCGTGGACGCGTCCACGGTGCCGTAGATGGGCGTGGTGGGCGGCGGCACGGTGACGCCAACTCGCAGCACCACCTCGGGAGAGGCGTCTCCCAGGCCGCACGGACTCAGCGCGCGTACGCGGACGTAGTAGACGCCGGCCGGCACGTTGGCGCCGAGACTGGTCGTGGCAAGGGGGATCCGCGCGAGGTTGCTCGCGCCCGGCATGGAGCCGGCCTCGAGCAGGTAGGCGCTGGCGCCGGTGACGGGCGTCCACGAAAGTGTCACCGCGCTGCCAAGGACGTCGCCCGCGAGGGTGGCCGGCGCGACCAGCGCGGCACCGCACCCGACGCGCACGTCGAGTTCGTTCGACGGGCCGCTCACGCCGTCGGCGCCGGACGTCCGCACGCGCACCCAGTACCGGCCGGCCGGCACGCCGGTGGCGGTGAGGCTCGGCGTGATGGTGGGCCAGGCGCCGAGGTCGCGCTGACCGGGCGCGGACCCGGCCTCGAGCCAGTAGGTATGGCCACTGCCGCCGCCCGGCTGCCAGGTGAGGGCGACCGTGCTGCCAGAAACTGTCGCCGCAAGGCCGGTGGGCGGCGCCGGCACGGCGAAGGCGAAGATTCGCGGGTCGCCGGCGAGGGCGGCGAGCAGTCCCAGGAGGGCCATCAGGCCCACGGGAGGCAGGAGACGGCGTTGGGTGGCGCTCATCGGTCCGGGCACTGTGCAAACCTCGCGCCGCGCCCGTGGGCCCACGCCCTCGGGGTCAGACCCCTTACAAATCGCGTATGGGGTCTGACCCCGGCGCCCCGGCGACAGCGTCGGCGGCGGGCGCTCCGCGCATATACTGCGCGCCATGCACAGCTTCGCTACACGCGTCCTGACGGCCGCGGCCGCCACCGTGCTCATCACCACGTCCGTCGCGGCGCAGCCGGCGCCGGCGACACTGACGGTCACAAGTCCGACACTCACGGCTGGCCAGCCCATTCCGAAGCAGCACTCGGCCGACGGCGAGAACACCTCGCCCGCCTTCGCGTGGACCGGCGCGCCGGCCACCACGAAGTCGTTCGCGCTCATCTGCGACGACCCCGACGTGCCGATGCCGCAGCCCTTCGTGCACTGGGTGATCTACAACATCCCAGGCGCGGCCAAAGGTGTGCCGGCCAACATCCCGATCGATCCCGCCGCGACGATGCCGGCTGAAATCGCCGGGGCCATCCAGGGCCCCTCGGGGTTCCGCCGGCCGATCTATCGCGGCCCCGCGCCGCCGCCCGGCAAGCCGCACAACTACCACTTCACGGTCTACGCGCTCGACGTCGCGGACCTCCCCGCCGGCCTCAACAAGGCGCAGCTCGTCGAGGCGATGGCCGGGCACATCGTGGGCCGGGGCGAACTCGTCGCCACCTACGAACGCAAGCCGGCCGCCCCCGAACGTTGAGCCCGCGAGCCCGCCATGCCGCACACGCCACCCTCTCGCCGCGATCTGCTGAAGCTGGCCGGCGCCACGGCCGGCGCGACCCTTGTCACCGCGTCTGTCACGGACTCGTCGGTCGCGGAGGCCGCACAACGCGTCCGCACGCGTCCGCGCCCGGCGCGTGAGCCCCTCAGGGCGCTCACCGCGCACGAAGCCGATCTGCTGGACCGCATCGCCGAACTGCTGGTGCCCTCGGACGAGAACGGACCAGGCGCCACAGAGGCGATGGCCGTGCGTTATATCGATCGCGCGCTCGCCGGCGCGCTCGCCGAGCAGCGTGACGCCTACCGCGTCGGGCTCCAGGCGCTCGAACGTTACGCCACGCAGACCCGCGGCGCGGCGTTCCTGCAGCTTCCTGAAACGAAGCAGATCTCGCTGCTCATCGACGTCGAGAGCGGCACCGCCACCGGTGCCAACGTGGGCTTCGCCGGCAGCTCGGCGCAGTTTTTCGGGTTGGTGCGGGGGCACGTGATGCAGGGGACGTTCGGCGATCCGCACTACGGCGGCAACGAAGGGTTCGTCGGCTGGGATCTGCTGGGATATCCCGGTGTGCGCACGACCGTGACGCCGGCCGAACAGAAGCTGCTCTCGCCGCCCACACGCGTCAGGCGATCCGCCTATGAGAGTCCGATGTTCAACAAGGCGATTGTGGACATGAAGCCGGCCGGGAGTGATCGCGATGCCGACTAACCTGCCCGGCACGGACGTCGTGGTGATCGGTCTCGGCGCGGCAGGTGGTGTCGCCGTGCTGCCGCTCGCCGAAGCGGGCATGAACGTGGTGGGGCTCGAAGCCGGCACCTGGCTCACGAACAAGGACTTCGCGCCGGATGAAATCCGCAACAACGTGCGCGACTGGCCGATGGCCGTCCAGAAGTGCAATCGCGAAGTGCCCACACACCGCGTGAACGACAAAGCGCCCACGACGCGCGCCGCCGGCCACGCGATGATGAACGGCGTCGGCGGCACCGCCCTGCACTACTGGGCGCAGAGCTGGCGG
>CADEFD010000007.1 GCA_902826515.1 uncultured Acidobacteriota bacterium | reverse complement strand
AGCGGTTCTCGGTGCGCTTCCCGAGCCGGATCGTGCCCATCTGCGTGAGCGAGCCGATCGGCTGGGCCAGGCCCTTGCGGATCGCAAAGACGCCGGCAATGGTGGTGGTGGCGACGGCGCCCAGGCCCACGAGCAGGACCCCGAGTCTGCCAGTGGCCGGCGCGATCGTCACCGGCGCGGTACCGCGTCCGCTCACGAGTCGGCTCCCTTGTCCACCGCGGCCGTCTTCTTCGTCGCCCGCTTGGCGCGCGTCGCCTTGGTCTTCACCGGGGCCGGCGTGCTGCTCGGCTGCAGCGACACGCGCGAGGTCACGAACTTGCGGGTGCTGCCGTCATCGAAGGAAATCGTGACGTAGGCGGCCGACATGTCGATGATCTCGCCCACGCCGTAGTTTTCCTGAAGGACACGATCGCCGGTTCTGAGCGCCATAGACTCTCCTGTGGTTAACGACTCGCCGGGTGGCAGTCCCTGGCGGTTCCTGTGACTCGAACGTGATTCAAGCGGGGCGTTTGCTGTCGGCGGCCATCTCGTCGAGAAGCGCCGCGGTCTCGCTGAGGTGCGCGTTGAAGTACTGCTTCAGGAGGTCCAGCACCTGGATGAGCACCGGATCGCGCAGCGTGTAATACACCTGGTTGCCCGACTTCCGGCTCACCACGATTTGGCGCGCGCGCAGCACGGCCAGATGCTGCGACAGGTTCGCCTGCTCCACCTGGAGGTGCGCCTGGAGGGCGCCGGCACTCATCTCGCCATCGCGCAGCGCTTCGACGACGGCGATCCGCGTGGGATGCGCCAGCGCCTGGAAGACCTGCGCCTTGAACGATTTGAGCGCCGAGTTCACATGCTATGTATATTCGATAATTCGAAATGTCGCAAGCATCCGATTCAGCGGCGGCGCCGTAGACACTGCGAGACGCGCCTCTGGGGACACCGGTGCGTTATCGTCCATGACGGCCATGCGGCAGCACGACCTCACGCTCGCGCGGATCCGGCCCGCCGCCGGCCGATTGCTGCTGGGCGTGTTCCTGCTGGCGGCGCAACTGGCGCCGCTCGCCCACCTCGCGCGCCACCGCAACGACCACACGCACGGGCCCGAGACGGCCGACCACCACGCGGTGGCCGCCGACGACCACGAACACGAGGACGAGCACGACCACGGCGGCTGGTTCGCCGACGACGACCACGGCGATGTCCCGGACCACGACCACGACGGCGGTGTGCCGCCGCCACCGGCGGCGCCCGATCACGGACGCGACAGCATGGCGCACTTCGCCCTCGCGCTGGTCGAGGGTCCGCCGCCGCCGTACCTGCCTCCGCCCGCCAGCACGCAGGCGTCGCCGCCCGACGACCTCGCGCGCTCGCACCACGCCCCCGCCCTGCCCCAGCCGCCCGCACGCGGCCCGCCTCGTTCGCACTGAGTCCCCGTCGTTCGTCGTTTTCGGGATTCGGGTGGCGCCCCCATGTACGCGCGCCACGATAGTCGAGGTGTGTCATGACAACACGTCACGCGAGGAGACCTGTGTCCCTCCGACGTTGGACAGGAATCGTGTGCGCGGCGCTCACCGTGCTGCTGGCGGCGCCACTCGGCGCAGGCGCGCAGGAGGACGCAGCCGGACGCCTGCAGGGACAGGTGCTCGATACGACCGGGCAGCCGCTGCCGGGTGTGCTGGTGGAGGTGGAGACCGGCGTCCAGCCGCTCAGCGCCCGCACGGGCGCGGATGGCCGGTATCTCGTCGAGGCCGTGCCGGCCGGATCGCACACGGTGCGGTTCTCGCTGCCGAGCTTCGTCACCCTGCAGCGGCGGCACGTCGTGGTGGCGACAGGTGCAGCCGCCACCGCTGACGTGACGCTCTTCGTCGCCGCCACCGCCTCGGTCGTCGTGACGGGCCGCGGCACGTTCCGCAATCTGGCCACCGTCGCGGATCAGGACGAACTCATCGGCGTTGCCGATGCCGCCAGCACCGGTGTGGTCACGCCGCTCGACCTCGGCGAGCGGGCGCGGCGCCGGCCCGCCGAAGCGCTCGAGAGTGTGCCCGGCATGATCGTCAGCCAGCACAGTGGCGAGGGGAAGGCCAACCAGTACTACCTGCGCGGCTTCAACATCGACCACGGCACCGACCTCGCGCTGAGCGTGGCCGGCATGCCGGTGAACCTGCCCACGCACGGCCACGGCCAGGGCTACGCCGACATGAACTTCCTCATCCCGGAACTCGTGAGCGGGATCCAGTATCGCAAGGGCACCTACGCCGCGGAGTCTGGCGACTTCTCCGCCGCCGGGGCCATCAAGGTCAGTTACCTCAACGTGCTCGGCGCGCCGATCGCGCGGGTGGAGGGCGGCAACTACGGCTACGGGCGCGTACTGGCGGCGGCCTCGCCGAAGGTCGGCCGCGGACATCTGCTCGTCGCCGCCGAAGGGATGGGCAACGACGGACCGTGGGACCGCCCCGACGTGATGCGGCGCTGGAACGGCCTGGCCCGCTACAGCCAGGGCAGCGCCACGAGCGGCTTCTCGGTCACCGCGCTCGCCTACCAGGCGCGCTGGAACTCATCGGACCAGATCCCGCGCCGGGCCGTGGACGAGGGTGCCCTGTCGCGCTTCGGCTTTCTCGACCGCAGCAACGGCGGCGAGACCCATCGCGCGGGTGTGATGGCGGAGTGGCAGCTGACGACGACCACGGGCACGACCCGCGCCGAGGCCTACGGCTTCGACTACGGGCTGGACCTGTTTTCGAACTTCACGTATTTCCTCGACGACCCCGACGCCGGCGATCAGTTCGAACAGCGCGACGAGCGGTTCGTGAGCGGCGGGCGCGTGAGCCACACGCGCCCGGCGCACGTCTTCGGCCGCCGGTCGATGGTGACCATCGGCGGCGACGTGCGCCACGACGCCATCGACGCCGTGGGCCTCTATCGCACGACGGCGCGCGTGCGCCGCGCCACCGTGCGTGAAGATGCCGTGGGCCAGACGAGCGGCGCACTCTACGGCGAGCTGCAGACACAATGGTCGCCGGTCGTGCGCACCACCGTAGGCGTGCGCGGCGACGCCTACCGCTGGGACGTCGAGGCCGGTGATCCCGTGAACGGCGGCATCGCCACCGGGACGATCGCCAATCCGAAGCTGAGCCTCGCCCTCGGCCCGTGGCGGCGCACCGAGTTCTACGCGAGTGCCGGCGGCGGCTTCCACAGCAACGACGGGCGCGGCGCGACGATCCGCCGCGATCCGGTGAGCGGCGACACGGTCGACCCGGTGGATCCGCTCGTGCGCGCAACAGGCGCCGAAGTGGGGCTTCGCTCGCTGGCCCTGCCGCGCCTGCACACGACGCTGGCCGTCTGGAGTCTGTGGCTCGACTCCGAACTGCTCTTCATCGGCGATGCCGGCACGACCGAGGCGAGCCGGCCGAGCCGCCGCGTGGGCGTGGAATGGGACGCCGACTACCGCGCCGCGTCGTGGCTGACGCTCGATGGCAGCATGGCCTACTCGCAGGCGCGCTTCACCGACGGCGCCGCGGAGGGCGACCGCGTGCCGGGCGCCATCGAAGGGGTGGCGAGCGCGGGCGTGACGGTGACGCCGCGGGCGCGCTGGAGCGGCAGCCTGCGCTACCGCTTCTTCGGGCCGCGGCCGCTCATCGAGGACAACACCGTGCGCAGCCGGGCCTCACATCTCGTGAGTGCGGAGGCCGGGGTGCAGATCACGCGCCAGTGGCGGCTCAAGGCCGACCTGCTGAACGTGCTCAACTCGAAGAGTTCGGACATCGACTACTTCTACACGTCGCGCCTGCCCGGTGAACCCGCGGGCGGCGTCGACGGCCTGCATTTCCATCCGGTGGAGCCGTTCACGCTGCGCCTGGCGCTCGTCGCCGGCTTCTGACGCTCAGCCCGACACGACGACGCGGTTCCGCCCCTGCGCCTTGGCGTGGTACAGGGCCGCGTCGGCGACGCGTATGAGCACGTCGAGGCCCGTCGTCTCGAGACGCGGGCCGTCGAGCACCGCCACGCCGATACTCACCGTCACGGCGATCGTGTGGGTGTCGGCGTGGAACACCGTGGCGGCGATCTGCTCGCGCAGCCGCTCGGCGGCCCCTTCGGCTTCGGCGCCGTCGGCGTCCGGCAGCAGCACGAGGAATTCCTCGCCGCCCCAGCGGCCGACGTCGTCCGACGCGCGCAGCGCGCCGCTCAGCACACGCGCCACGTGTCCGAGCACCTGGTCGCCCGACGCATGCCCGTAGGTGTCGTTGATGGCCTTGAAGTGATCGACGTCGATCATCGCGAGCGCGAACGGCGCCCGGCGGCGGCGGGCCTGCGCGAGTCCTGCCCGGGCGCGGTCCTGCATGGCGCGGCGGTTGAGGAGGCCCGTGAGCCCGTCGCGCAGCGCCAGTTCCTCCATGCGGGAGTAGGCGGCCGACAGCTCCTGCGTGCGCGACTCGACACGCTGCTCCAGGTCGCGGCGCAGGCTGTCGGCATCGGCGAGCACGCGGTGGAAGCGGTTGGCGAGCGCCAGGCTCATGCCGAAGACGAGCACCGCGAACCCGTAGATCACGGTGCGCGGCGCCACGTAGAAGTTGCGCTCGATGAGGAAGTCACTGCCGATCGTGAGCACGACGGCCAGGGCCCCCAGCCCGAGGAGCCGCGCCTCCGGATCGCCGGCGCGGATGAACGGCATCACGAAGACCGTGCCGGCGCCCGCGGCGGTGAACGCCGCCACCTGCACGCCGGGCAGGAGCGCCAGCGCCGTGTCGAGCCCGGGCGCGAGCAGCGCCAGCGCGCCGCCGGCAAGCAGCCCCGCCTGGAGCATCCGCACGCCGCGCGGCACCGGCCGGCCGAAGAACACCCACAGGAACTGCAGGAAGGTGACCGGCACGAGATAGATCATCAGGTGCTCGACCTTCTTCAGCATGACGAAGTCGTCGAACACCATGTACTTCCACTGCGTGCGCAGGAACGCGTAGAGCGCGGATTCGAGGGCCAGCAGCCCGAACCAGCCGTACGCCGCGGCTTCGGGCCGCAGCAGACGCAGGCCGAGATGAAACACCGCGACGCCGACGAAGAGCAGCACGACCGCGAGCTGCGCGGCTTCGGCGAGCTTGTCGCGTTCGAGAATGGGACCGATCGGCCCGACCTCGAAGGGCCCCTCGACCGGACCGGCCGCGCCGGCCGACTTCCCCTCCGCGCGCCACACCCGCAGCGCGATCACGATCGAGCCGTCGGGCTCGCGCGTGGACGCGGGCACGACGTAGATGCGGTGCCGGTCGTACTCCATGACCGGCGACGGCGGGAGCTGGCCGACGCCGCCGAGCCGTCGGCCGCCGACGTAGACCTCGTAGGCGCTGTCGATCTTGCCGAGGGCCAGGGCGATCGGTTCGGTGGACGGCCACGGCACCGCGACGCGCGTGCGGTACCACGCCAGCCCGTAGACCTCGTGAAATCCCTGCCGTCCCCAGCTCTTCGGCACCTGCAGGGTCGTCCAGGTGCGATCGTCGGCGTCCGGCGCGGCCCAGGCAAGGTCGTCGCCGGGCTGGAACTTCCACGGGCCCGCCAGGGTGCGCGGCGTTTCCCTCGCGGGCGCGAGCCGGCACGCCGTGCCGCAGAGCAGCACAACCCACAGACCGAGCACGAGCATCGTGCGCGGGGCGATGATGGCGGGGGTCACCATGGCGTCGTCCCGGGAACCGAGGGCCGAGTGTAACGACCGCTCCCGTGCAGACGCAATCGGCGGAAGGCGGAGGACGCTGGAATCGTTCAGTCGGCCGATGGCGCGCCGCGGCGCATGTCGGCCAGGGCGGCGTGCACCGAGGCCCGCACGGCGTTCGCCACGGCCGCCGGCACCGGGCCGGGCGGCGCGGCCTGACACACGGCGATGGAGCGGCGGAGGGAGTCGCACGCCGCCAGGCAGTTCCGGCACTGCGCGAGATGCGCCTCCATCTCGTGACAGACGTCCGCCGCGATGTCACCTTCGAGGTGCCGCGAAAACAGCGCCAGCACGTCGGGACACCCGGACGCCGGCGCGCTGGCCGGCGGCGCCCCGAACGCCGGCGCGAGCCGGGCCCGCACGAGGAGGCGGGCGCGATGGAGCCGGCTCTTCACCGCATCGACCTGGATGCCGAGCACCTCGGCCACCTCGGGCGCCGACAAGCCCTCGACATCCCGCAGCACGAGCACCTCGCGCTGCCCGGGCTCCAGCGTGTCGATCGCGGCGGTCAGCTGCAGCTCGATCTCGTGGCCGAAGGCGGCCCGCTCGGGTCCGGTGGACGGGTCGGCGATGGCCTCGCGCAGGCCGGTCTCGAGCCCTTCGAGGGATTCCTCGCGCGGCGGCGCGAACTTGCTGCGGCGGCGCCGCCGGATGCAGGCGTTGCGCGCGATGGCGAACAGCCAGGTCGAGATTGCCGCGTCGCCACGGAAATCGCCGATCTTGCGGGCCAGGGCGAGCAGCGTCTCCTGGACGATGTCGCCGGCATCCTCGACGTTCCGGCACATCTTCAGCCCGAAGCGGAACACCCGCGGCTGGTAGCGCAGGATGAGCGTGTCGAGGGCGTCACCGTCACCACGCCGGGCCGCCTCGATGAGGTCGGCGTCTGGTACGAGCGCGTCCGGACGGTCCACGGCCCCATCTTACCTGTCGCCGCGGCCGCGGCCCGCCCGGATCCGCCCCCCTCACGCACAAGTCACGAACGCCGGCAGGTGGTTCTCGATCGAGGCCCGGCGGTTGTTCGAGAACACCTGCCGCACGTCGTCGGGAAGGTCCTGGGCGAGGAACCGGTCGTACAGCGCGATGTTCTCGCGTTCGGCCACGACCCCGGCCGCGCAGGCCTCCCGCACGGTGGCAAAGTGTGGCACCGTCGCCAGCGTCGCGAGGCTCGCCGGCACCGGCAGTCCCCGTTTCGTGAAGAGCAGGCCGAGGCTCGTCGAGTGCCGCTGTTCCGCGGTCAGGATCGCCGTGAACGGCAGCACCGGACCGAAGTCGTTGATGACCCCCTGGTAGATCGTCTCGGCCCGGTATTCGTCCTGAATCGTCGTGTCGAGCGCGACCTGCACGTCCGCCGCGAGCACCACGACCGAGGGCCCCACCGGCGAGCGCCCCTCGTCGCATCCCGCCACGCCGAGCACCGCTGCGAAGATCCCTGCCGCCCACCACACCCGCGTCATGACGTCACCCTCCTGCCCGCGTCCGCGGCCCGTGCCGCGTCCGTACTTCGTGGGAGACACGGGGCTGGCCAAGGGTTCTGCCGCCGGCCCGAACCCAAGCGGCGCGAATCGGCTCTCACCCATCGGGAGGCCGTGATGTCCAGAGTTGTCGTGCTTGGTGCCGGCGTGTCGGGGCACACGGCGGCCTCGTTCCTTCGCAAGTGGCTGCCGCGTGGTGACGACGTGGTCGTGGTGTCGCCCAAGCCCACCTACAACTGGATTCCCTCGAACATCTGGGTCGGCGTGGGCCTGATGGCCCCGGCCGACGTCGTGTTCGACCTGGCGCCGGTGTACGAACGCCACGGCATCGAGTTCCGGCAGGCGAAGGCCGTGGCCCTGCACCCCGAGGGCCGGGCCGACGACCCGGCCCCGTTCGTCGTGGTCGAGTCCACGCGACCCGGTCACGAAGGCGAGCGGGAAGAGATTCGCTACGACTTCCTCATCAACGCCACCGGTCCGAAGCTGAACTTCGGCGCCACGCCGGGGCTCGGACCGGGCGGCCACAGCCTCTCGGTGTGCACCGACAGCCACGCCGCCGACACCGCGCGCGCCCTCGACGTCGCGGTCGAGCGCATGCGGCGGGGCGAACGGCAGCGGTTCCTCGTCGGCACCGGCCACGGCGGCTGCACCTGCGAAGGCGCGGCCTTCGAGTACGCGGTCAACCTCGAGTTCGAACTGCGGGCCCGCGGCGTGCGCGACCGGGCGGACATCGAGTGGATCACGAACGAATACGAGCTCGGCGATTTCGGCATGGGCGGCATGCACTTCAAGCAGGGCGGCTACGTGACACCGGGCCGCATCTTCATGGAGTCGCTCTTCGCGGAACGCGGCATCACCGCGATCACGAAGGCCCACGTGCGGCAGGTGGAGCCGGGACAGGCCCACTACGAGACGATCGACGGCAGCCAGGGTACCGCGGGCTTCGACTTCGCGATGTTGCTGCCGCCCTTCAGCGGCGTGGGCCTGACGGCGGTCGATCGCGCGGGTGCGGACATCTCCGCGCAGGTCTTCCGGCCGAACGGCTTCATGACGGTGGATGCCGACTATGCGGCCCGCCCCTACGAGCAGTGGCGCGCCGCGGACTGGCCGTCCACGTACCAGTCACCCGCCTATCGGAACCTGTTTGCCGCCGGCATCGCGTTTGCCCCGCCGCATGCGATCTCGCGTCCCTACCAGACGCCGTCGGGCGCACCGGTTGCGCCGGCGCCGCCACGCACCGGCATGCCATCGGCCATGATCGGCAAGGCCGTCGCCCGCAGCATCGTGGACATGCTCGGCGGCGCCGAAGGCCCGACACACCGCACCTCGATGGCGACGATGGGCGCGGCCTGCGTGGCCTCGGCCGGCGCCAACCCGTTCACCGGCACCGCGGTCTCCCTCACGGTCTTCCCGATCGTGCCCGACTTCGAGCGGTATCCCGCCTACGGCCGCGACCTGGCGCAGACGTCAGGGGAAATCGGCCTCGCCGGCCACTGGATCAAGATCCTGCTGCACCACCTGTTCCTGTACAAGGCGCGACTCCGCCCCGGCTGGAGTCTCATTCCGGAGTGACGCCATGACCCCTGCCTCCGCGCCGTCCACCGCGCCCGCGCGCGCCACGTCCGCCGCCGCGATGCCCACGCGCGCCACCGTCTTCATGCGCACGTTCGTGCCGTGGCAGATGGTGCGCTTCGCGGTCATCAACCTCAAGATGCTGCGCCTCATCCTGCGCAGCCACGGCTGAGGCCGCGTCCCCGCGGCCGGCGATCAGAGGAACGCGCCGCTCTCGGCGTGCAGCCCGCTCACGAGGCGGTCCAGTTCCGCGGTGGTGTTGTAGAGCGTCGGGGTCACGCGCACGGCCGCGCCCTTGTCGAGCCCGCGCCGCGCCACGGTGAGGATGTGATGCTTCTCGAGCAGGATCCGCGCCATGCGCTGCGCTTCGGCGTAGTCCCGCATCTTCGGCAGGCGGAAGCTCGTGACGGCGCCGTGGCGAGCCGGATCGTCCGGTGTCAGAATTTCCAGACCGCGGATGTCTCGCACGCGCTCGACCCAGTAGTTGCGCAGCGACTGCAGGTGCTGCTGCTTGCGCACCCCGCCGAGGCGTTCATGGAACGTGATGGCCGCGGGCACGGTCATCGTCGCCGCGAAGTTCACCGTGCCCACGCTCGACCGGCTGCGGGTGTCGTCGGGCGGGAACATCGTGCTGCCCATACACGGCTCGATGTCGGCGAGACGCGAGGGCCGGATCCAGATCGCGCCGGTGCCGATGGGCGCGCACAGCCACTTGTGCAGGGAGAAGCCCACGAAGTCGGCGTCGAGATCGGCCAGCGTGTAGTGCATGTGGCCGATGGTCTGCGCGGCATCGACGATCGTGTCGACGCCGCGCGCCCGCGCCATCGCGACGATCTCCTTCACCGGCATCACGACCCCGGTGCGGTTCGACAGGTGGGTCACGAGCAGCAGTTTCAGACGGGCCGGCGCCGTCGCGAGCTGGCGTTCGTAGGCGGCCAGGATGTTGGCGGTCGTCGCCGGCTCCGGAATGGCGAACCGCAGCACCGTCACGCCGCGCGTCTGGCGCAGCGCTTCCATGGCTTGCTGCATCTCGTCGTAGTCGAGATCGGCGTAGAGCACGGCGTCGCCTGCCGTGAGCCGGCCGTACTGGAGGATGAGATTCTGCAGCGACTCGGTGCCGTTGCGCGTGAGGGCGAACTCACTGGCCGGGGCGCCGAGCAGCCGTCCCACCGCGGCCCGCGCGGCCTCCATGGCGGCCGTTCGTTCGCGGCCGGCGATCGCATCGCGGACGAACACGGTGTTCCGGCGATTCAGGAACCGCGAGTGCTCGAGATATTCGGCTTCGATCTCGCGCGGCATCACACCCCAGTAGGCGTTCTCGAGATTGGCGACCGACCGATCGACGTCCCAGAGCGCCGGCAGATCGGGCAGGGTGGGGGGTGACTGGGCCGCGGCGCCGGCGGCGGCCAGCGTCCCCACGGAGCCAGCCACGAACTCGCGCCTCGTCATCGTGTGGTCGTCTGCGGAAGCCATCCGCAGATTCTGGCACAGCCGATCAGGGGGCCGGCGCGGGCGGCGGCGTTCGCCTCTGCACCATCACGGCGAGCCCCAGCGCGAACACGCCGATGAGCGCGGAATACAGAAAGAACAGCACGTAGCCGGCGCCGAGCGCTTCGGGCGACACGCCGGATTTCTCGAGCGCCGTGGCGAAGCTCTGCGGTGGCCGGTGCGCGAACAGGCCCGTGAGCACCGCGAGGCCGCCGCCGTCGGCCAGACGCGCCGCATGTTCGACGATGCGTCCCGACTGCGAGGCGATGAGGCGGCCGGGAATCGCGTAGAGCGACGAGAAGAGCGCGTACTGCGTGGCGGTGAAGCCGGCAGAGGTCAGGCTCGACATGTAGGCGATGAGGCACGTGCCGGCAAAGCCGCCGGCCACGTTGTCGAGGCCGATCGCGGCAAACAGTGCCCACAGGTTGTGCTCCTGCAGCGCCAGCCAGATGAAGAGCAGGTTGCTGAGCGGCCCCGCGAAGGCGCCGATGACCATCGCCCGCAGCAGTCCGTAGCGCGCCACGGCGACCCCGCCGACGAACACCCCGAACATCGTCATCGCCACGCCGAAGATCTTCCGCACCTCGGCGATCTCGACGAGCGTGTAGCCGAGGTCGAGGTAGAACGGATTCATGATGTTCAGCACGAAATCCGGGATGCGGTAGAGACAGATGAGCGCCAGCACGAGCGTGCCGGTCGAGCGATGCCGCGCGAAGAAATCACGGAGCGGATCAGCGAGTGCGGAGGCGAGGTAGACGCCGGGACGCGTGCGGGCTCCGGGGAGCGGCGAGGCGGCCACGGCGATCGTCACGAGGCCGGCCACGACGGCCCCGACGTGCACCCACACCCGCACGTCCGACTGCCAGGCCGCGAGCAGCGCGTCGCGCAGACCTGACAGGCCCAGCGCCGCGACGACGTTGCCGAGGATGCCGGCGTTGGCGGCGAGCCCCGAGCCGAGCACGAGCGCGCCGGTGCCGAGCACGGCGAGGCGCGCGATCCATTCCACGGCGTCGCGCGCGGGCGCGGCCGCCAGGCCCGCCGTGGCGATCGGCCGCACGACATGCTGCGCCTCGCGGGGTGCGGCCAGCACGCCGGCCACGCCGACGAGCATCAGGCCCGCCATCACGGCATACGAGAAGTTCCAGCCGTACGTCTGGGCGAGGATGAGCGGCACGGCGCCGGCGATGATCATCGCCACGCGGTACCCCCACTGGTAGGCCGCGGCCATGGCGCCCTGTCGCGAGGTGTCGGCGGCCTCGATGCGCCAGGCGTCGATGGCGATGTCCTGTGTGGCCAGGGCGAAGCCGACGAGCGTGGCGCACACGGCGATGGCGCCAAGGCTGCGCGTGGGATCGAAGCCGGCGACCACCCACAGGCCCACGATGATGAGCGCCTGGCACACCAGCATCCAGGCGCGGCGATGGCCGAGCCAGCCGTCGAGCAGCGGCACGCGCAGGCGATCGACGAACGGCGCCCACAGGAACTTGAAGCTCGAGACGAGCGTGACCAGACTGAAGAACCCGATCACCTCGAGCGACAGGCCCGACGCGCGCAGCCAGGCCGAGAGGGTGTCGAAGACGAGGAAGTACGGCAGCGCCGCCGAGAAACCGAGCGCCACCATGACGAGCGACGAGCGCTCCGTGTAGACGGCGAGCGCGGCGCGAAACGATCGGGAAGCCTGAGGCGGCGCGTCGGTCATGGCCGGTGGAAGTCAGCGCGCCCGCACTGGGCGCGGGCAGCGCTGACGGGCCATCGGCGGCAGTCTAGCACGCAGCATGCGCGCGGCCGGCGGCCACCGGCGCGAGGGCGTC
The DNA here is from genome assembly GCA_902826515.1 of uncultured Acidobacteriota bacterium. Lineage (GTDB taxonomy): Bacteria > Acidobacteriota > Vicinamibacteria > Vicinamibacterales > UBA2999 > CADEFD01. The sequence goes on along the minus strand of CADEFD010000007.1, from coordinate 59,887 downwards.
GAGGCCGCTGACGAGGTCGGCGACCAGATCGCGCGCGTGTTCGATGCCCGGTGACAGGCGGATGAGGGTCTCCGACAAGCCCATCGTGCGGCGGATGTCGGCGGGAATCGAGGCGTGGGTCATGAGGCCGGGCACGCTGATGAGCGCCCGCACGCTGCCGAGGCTCTCGGCGAGCGCGAAGAACGTGCGCGACGAGGCGAACCGTGCCGCCTCGTCCGGCGTGCCCTCGAGCTCGAACGAGACCATCCCGCCGAAGCCGGACATCTGGGCCGCGGCCACGGCGTGGCCGGGATGCCCGGCGAGTCCCGGGTAGTACACACGACGCACGCGAGGATGCGCGTCGAGCACCTCGGCGATCGCGCGCGCGTTGTTCGCGTGGCGCTCCATCCGCAGTTCCAGCGTCTTCAGCCCCCGCAGCGTGAGCCAGCAGTCGAAGGCACCGGGCACGCCGCCAAGCGCGTTCTGGAGGAACTTCACCGGCTCGAACACCGCCGCCTCGCGCGCGATGACCGCGCCCTGGATCACGTCGGAGTGCCCGGCGAGGTACTTCGTGACGCTGTGCACCACGAGATCCGCGCCGAGGTCGAGCGGCTGCTGGAAACACGGCGTGGCGAACGTGTTGTCGACGACCACGAGCGCCTGACGCTCGTGCGCCAGGCGCGCCACGGCGCGGATGTCGTAGACGAGCAACCGCGGATTGGTCGGCGACTCGAGCCACACGAGCCGGGTCGAGGTGTCGATGGCGGCGCCGAGCGCGTCGAGATCCGCGAAGTCCACGCGTGTGATGCGGCAGCCGAGCGGCTCGAAGACACGATGCAGGAGCCGGAACGTGCCGCCGTAGACATCATGCGGCACGACGATGCCACTGCCGGGCCTGAGGTGCGCCTGGAGCACGGCGTGTTCGGCCGCCAGTCCCGAGCCGAACACCGCCGCGTGCTGGCCGTGTTCGAGATCGGCGAGCACCGCCTCGAGGCGCTGGCGCGTCGGGTTGTTCGTGCGCCCGTAGTCGAAGCCGCGATGTTCACCGGGCGCCGTCTGTTCGAACGTGGAGGTCTGATAGATCGGCGGCGTCACGGCGCCGGTGAGCGGATCGGCGGGCTGGCGGAAGTGAATCGTCCTCGTGGCGAATTCCATGTGCTGACTCCTGAAGGCGTGCGACCGGACGGGCGGCACTGCGGATGACGAGCGGCAGCCGTGCCCGGCCGGCCTCGGCGAGCGCTGCGCGCACGTGCAGTCCGCTCACCGCGAACCCCTGCGCGCGCAGGGCGAGAGCGAGGAGCGCCACCGAGCGCCGTTCGCCGATGGACCACTGGCGATCGAACACGGCGGCATCGGGCCTCGAATTGCCTCGGACGCGGCGGCGCAGATGGGCGGCGGCGGTGGCGTAGCCGGACGGACCTCGAAGCACGGCGCCGCCGAGGGTGAGGACGGCGGCGCGTGAGGTGGCGGCGCGTGACGTGACGGCGCGTGCGGGCGTGGACGAAGCGGCGGAATCGATCACGGCGGCTTATCTCCCCGGACGGTCCGGGCAGGAAGGGGCACCTGGGTTCGCACCTGGTTGCCGTGGCGTCGTCGGGCCTGGCCCCTCAGCCACTCTGGATAAGTGCCGCGCAATCGTGAAACCTCGCGACTCCATGAGCATACAAACAAGAATCAATACATGTCAATACGTTGATTGAATAGTCAGGCGACACCCGCGCCCTGAACGACAAAAGCCCGGGATGCGGCAGCATCCCGGGCTTCGGAGCGGAGCGGCGTCCGATCGCCGTGACGGCGATCGGCGCAGCGTGGATCGGCTAGACCGTGAGTGACGCCATGTCGATCACGAACCGGTAGCGGACATCGGCGCGCGCCATGCGATCGAACGCCTCGTTGATCTGATCCATGCGGATGAGCTCGCAGTCGGGCAGGATGCCTTTCTTCGCGCAGAAGTCGAGCATCTCCTGCGTCTCGGGGATGCCGCCGATGGGCGACCCGGCGATGCGGCGCCGTCCGAGCAGCAGCGGCACGGTGTTGGTCGGTTCCATCGGCCCGATCTGCCCGACGATGACGAGTGTGCCGTCCACGTCGAGGAGCGGCAGGTACGGGTCGAGCGCGTGGCTGACCGGCACCGTGTCGATGATGAGATCGAAGGTGGACTGCGCCGCCGTCATCGCCGCCTCGTCGGTCGAGACGAGCAGGCGATCGGCGCCCAGTGAGAGCGCATCCGCCGCCTTGTCGATCGAGCGGCTCATCACGGTCACGTCGGCGCCGAGGCCCACGGCCAGCTTGACGGCCATGTGGCCGAGGCCGCCGAGGCCGATCACGCCCACGCGGCTGCCCGGGCCGATGCCCCACGTGCGCAGCGGCGAGTAGGTGGTGATGCCGGCGCAGAGGAGCGGCGCCGTGCGCGACAGATCGAGGCCGGCCGGCACGCGCAGCACGAACTCCTCACGTACGACGAGATGCTTCGAATAGCCGCCGCGCGTGAGTTCGCCGGTGACGCGGTCGGGGCTGTTGTAGGTGCCGGTGTTGCCGTCGCGGCACAGCTGTTCTTCGCCCTGCAGGCACTGGTCGCAGCTCTGGCAGCTGTCCACCATGCAGCCGACGGCCACGGCGTCGCCGACACGGAACCCCTCGACCTCGGCGCCGACCTCGATGACGCGGCCGACGATCTCGTGGCCGGGCACGATCGGGTAGGTGGTCCAGCCCCAGTCGTTTCTGGCCTGGTGGAGGTCGGAGTGACAGACGCCGCTGTAGAGAATCTCCAGGGCGACGTCGTTCGGACGCAGGGCGCGGCGATCGAACGCAAACGGGGCCAGCGGCGCGTCGGCGCGCTGGGCGGCATATCCGATGGTCTTCATGTAACGGGAACTCGCTGAGGAACGTCGTGAACGAGGCGGGACGTGCGGAAGGCGCGGGCCGGAGCCGGGCGTCGAGCGACGCCGGCCCCGGGGCCGCGAGCGGGCAGAGCGGGCTACTTCGTGATGACGCCGCAGGCGATGCGATCGCCCGAGCCGCCCGAGGGGTCGGTCTTGCCGTCGTCAGGACCGGCGTGCACGACGAGCGCGGTGGCGCCATTGGCGAACACCGAGTTCGGCTCGCTGCCGAACGTCAGGCCCTTGGCCATGACCATGCCCTTGGCGGTGCCGTCGGCGGCCACGGTGAAGTTCTCCATGTCGCCGGCGTGCGGGCCGTCGGGGCTCTGCAGGCCGTGCTTCTTGCCGGCCGGGTTCAGGTGCCCGCCGGCGGTCGTGAAGCCGGGGGCTTCACACTTGCCCACCGCGTGCACGTGGAGGCCATGCGGACCGGGCTTCAGCCCCTTGAGATCGAGCGCGATATGTACCGCGCCCATCGACGACGACAGTGTCGCCGTGCCAATCGACTGCCCCTGCGCGTCCTTCATCTCGACCTTGACCGGCGCCTGCGCGGCAAGCGTCGCCGCGCCCGCCACGAGGGCCACGCCCACGGCCGTCATTCCCCACTGCATTACACGCGTCATGAGTTCATCTCCCTCAACACGCGGCGATGGAAACGCCGCGCGGTCCCCTGCGCCCGATTGAACAGGCCATCCAGAACTGGATGCGACCAAATGTAGCACGTGACCCGGGCCGGCCCGTGTTACCTGGTCCGGCCGCGGCCGGCGCCGCCCCGTTCACTGGCCCGGCGGCCCTTGAGCCAGAATATCCGTCATGCAGATGCAGCACTTCATCGACAACACGTGGCAGGCCGGCAGCACCACCGGGACGATTCCGGTCGTCGATCCGAGCACCGGCACCACGGTGGGCAGCCTGGCGCGCGGCACCGCGGCCGACATCGGCCGCGCCGTGGCCTCGTCGCGCGCGGCAGTCGGTGAGACCTTCGACGGTCCGTGGGGACACCTCTCGGCCGCCCAGCGCGGCCGCCTCATGATGCGCCTCGCCGCCGCCGTCACCGAACGCAACGAGGAGTTCGCCAGGCTCGAAGCGCTCGATACCGGCAAGTCGATGAAGACCGCCCGCGTGGACGCCACCGCGCTCGCCCGCTACTTCGAATACTACGGCGGCGCCGCCGACAAGCTGCACGGCGAGACACTGCCCTACGAACACGGCTACACGGTGCTCACGATTCGCGAGCCGCACGGCGTCACCGGCCACATCGTGCCGTGGAACTACCCGATGCAGATCTTCGGGCGCACGGTGGGCGCCTCGCTCGCCGCCGGGAACGCCTGCGTGGTGAAGCCGGCCGAAGACGCCAGCCTCTCCATCCTCCGCCTCGCCGAACTGGCCGCGGAGATCGGCTTCCCCGCCGGCGCGCTGAACGTCGTGACCGGGTATGGCCACGACGCCGGCGCCGCGCTCACCGCCCATCCGGGCATCGACCACATCTCGTTCACCGGCTCCACCGTGACCGGACGCCTCGTCGCCGAAGCGGCGGCGCAGCGGCATTGCCCGGTCACGCTCGAACTCGGCGGCAAGTCGCCGCAGCTCGTCTTCGACGACGCCGATCTGGACCAGGCGCTGCCGGTCATCGTGAACGCCATCATCCAGAACGCCGGGCAGACGTGCTCGGCCGGCAGCCGCGTGCTCGTGCAGCGCGGCATCTACGAGGCCGTGCTCGAGCGGCTGGCCGAACGGTTCCGCGCGCTGCGCGCCGGTCCGCCGGCGCTCGAACTCGAGATGGGCCCGCTCGTGAACGAGAAGCAGTACGGTCTCGTGAAGGGGTTCATCGATGCCGCCGAAGCCGAGCGGATTCCGGTGATGGCGCGCGGCTCACTGCACCCGGAGGCGGCGAGCGCCGGCTACTACCAGGCGGCGGTGCTTTTCCGCGACGTGCCGCCGACGAGCGCACTGGCGCAGCGCGAGATCTTCGGGCCGGTGCTGGCAGCCATGCCCTTCGACGACGAAGCCGACGCGATCCGGCTCGCCAACGGCACCGACTACGGCCTCGTGGCCGGCGTCTGGACGCGCGACGGGGCGCGGCAACTCCGCGTCGCCCGCGCGCTGCGCTGCGGGCAGGTCTTCATCAACAACTACGGGGCCGGCGGCGGCGTGGAACTGCCCTTCGGCGGCGTCAAGGCCAGCGGCCACGGCCGCGAGAAGGGCTTCGAGGCGCTGCTCGGCTTCACGGTGCTCAAGACCATCGCCATCAAACACGGCTGAGCCACATCGGGCGTCGGTCACCGGCGACCCAATGTGAGCAGGCGGCGCCACGACCAGTGGCGCCCGCGCCATCACGAACACCGATCCTCGGCCCCCGCCGTGGAATTCCGCCGCCGTCGAGGCTGGCCCGCATCGTGCAATTCACAATCGCAGCCGGTGCGTCCGTGCGCGCACGCGGTCCTGGAGGTGATCCGTGATGAAGCCGCCGTTCCTCGCCGCCTGTGGCGCCCTGACGATTGCCGGCACGATGAGTCTTGCCGCGCAGACGCCGACGCAGCCGCCGGCCACCCGTCCGCAGCCGCCCGCTCCGACCCAGCCGGCGCGCACCGATTCGTCCACCGTCACGGTGACAGGCTGTCTGAAGCCGTGGGACAACACCATGGGCGCTCTGCCCACCGACGCGCCGGCCCGGTCCGGTGTCACGCCAATGCCGGGGACCCGCTACGTGCTGACCGACGTCGCCCCCGATACGCGTGCACCGGGCCAGCCGGGCGCGCAGCCGCGCACGCCGACGCCGTCGGCTCCGGCGAGCCCGCCCGCGCATCCGCAGACCACGCAGTACATCGTGATGGCCGGCACCGGAGTCAACCTGGCCGCGCACGTGAACCACAAGGTCACGATCACCGGCACGACGGAGCACATGGCGCCGGCAATGGCGCCTGGCAAGCCGCCGGCCGCGCGTCCGGGGGATCCGGCCCCGGCCACGGGCACACAGCCGCCGGCCAGGGCCGACAAGCCGTGGTCCACCCTGACCGCGACGTCCCTCGCGATGGTGAGCACCACCTGCACCACGCAGTCGTGAGCGTCGCCAGGGGCTGTGCTCGCGCATCCGTGGCGCGGGCACAGCCGTCTGGCGGCGGGCACGCAGGTTGCACTGCATCGGGCCATGGCGTCACGCACCCGTCGTCGCATCCGGTACGCCGTCGTGGGTCTGGGCCACATCGCGCAGGCGTCCGTGCTGCCCGCGTTCGCGCGGGCGAAGAACAACAGCGAACTCGTGGCGCTCGTCAGCGGCGACGCGGAGAAGCTCGAGACGCTCGGCCGGCGTTACGAGGTCGCGCACCGGTTCAGCTACGACCACTTCGCGCAGTGCCTGCCGCTCGTGGACGCCGTCTACGTGTGCACGCCGAACACGGCGCACCTGCGCTTCGCCGTCGAGGCCGCTCTCGGCGGCGTCCATGTGCTCTGCGAGAAGCCACTCGCGGCGTCCGACGACGATTGCCGGCGCATGCTGGCGGCGCGTGACAGCGGCGGCGTGAAGTTCATGACCGCCTACCGCCTGCACTTCGAACCTTCCACGCTCGCGGTCGTGGACCTGGCGCGACGCGGCCAGCTCGGCGATTTGCGTTACGTCACCTCGTCGTTCTCTTTGCGGACGACCCCCGGCGGCATCCGCACACGTCCGGAGACCGGTGGCGGCGCCTTGTGGGACATCGGCATCTACTGCATCAATGCGGCGCGGATGTTCTTCGGCGCCGAGCCCGTGCGGGTCTCGGCGTGCGCGATCCCCGGCGCCCGCTCGGACATGCCGGACGTGGACGAAACCACCAGCGCGTGGCTGCACTTCGACGGCGATCGGCTGGCGACGTTCACGTGCAGCTTCGACGCCGCCGATGTGTCGACCTGCCGGCTCGTCGGCACGACAGGCGACGTCGTGCTCGACCCTGCCTTCAGCACCAGCGAGCCGATTGGCTACACCGTGACCACCGACGGCACGACGCGCCGCCACAAGGGCCGCAGGGTGGACCAGTTCGCCGCGGAGCTCGTCTACTTCTCGCGCTGCATCCTCGACGACGTGCCGCCCGAACCGTCGGCGGAAGAAGGCGCGTGGGACGTCCACATCATCGAGGCGCTCTACCGGTCGATGCGCGAAGGCACGGCGATCGCCCTGCCGGCATTCGCGGATGCCGTGCCGCATCGCGGCCAGCGGATCGCGTTGCCGCCTCCCGCGACGAAGCCGCGCCTCGTCAACGTGCAACCGCCGCACGACTAGCCCCTCGACGCCCCCGTCACTCGAAAGGACTCACGATGCCCACCATCACCACGCCCGACGGCTGCCCGCTGTTCGTCAAGGACTGGGGCGCCGGCCGGCCCGTCATCATGCTGCACGGCTGGCCGCTCTCGGCCGACACCTTCGACGACCTGGCGATGACCCTCGCTGAGGGGGGCGTGCGCGCGATCGCCTATGACCGGCGCGGCTTCGGACGATCCGGACAGCCGTGGCACGGCTACGACTACGACACGCTCGCCGACGATCTGGCGGCGGTCATCGAGTCGACCGGAGCCGACGACGTCACGCTGCTCGGCTTCTCGATGGGCGGCGGCGAAGTGGCGCGCTACCTGACCCGCCACGGGCAGGCGCGCGTGCGCCAGGCGATCCTCGTCGCGTCGGTCGTGCCGTACATGCTGAAGACCGACGACAACCCCGCCGGGGTGGATCCGCGAGTCTTCGACGGCATGGCCGAGTCGCTGCGCGCCGATCGCGCGAAGTTCTGGACGAGTTTCTTCTCGGACTTCTACGGCGTCGGCGTACTCTCGAAGCCGGTGAGTGACGAGGTGCTGGAATGGTCGGCTGCCATCGCGATGCGGGCCAGCCTCAAGGCGACCGTGGCCTGCGCCGAGGCGTTCGCCACCACCGATTTTCGCGCCGATCTCGCAAGTTTCACGGTGCCGACGCTCATCGTCCACGGGACGAACGACCGCACCGTGCCGATCGATACGGCGGCACGTCCGGCCGCGGCCGCCATTCCCGGCAGCATCCTGCTCGAATACGACGGCGCGCCGCACGGCCTGCTGGCGTCACACCCGCAGGAGCTGGCGCGCGACGTCCTCACATTCGTCACCGGCGGCGATCCGCGCGTGTCGGTGCCGATCGACGCCACACCGGCGGGTGCACTGCCCTATCCGCTGGATCCGTCGATCGCCTGATCTGCTCGAGACGGGCGACGCCGTGGAGCGCGCGCGCCACGGCGAGCAGGTCGTCGCGTGTCCATCGAGCGGCAGCGCGCCGTTTGCGGGCATCAGCGGCGTCGCCGGCGTAAGGGCGCCTCGGCCGCGATATCTTCGGCGTCGGCGCCCGCGGCGTCCTCGAGCACCGGCGCGTCGTCTCCGGACGGCACGTCAGCGACACCGTCGGTCTCGTCGGCCGCTCGTCGGGTCGTGTCGTCGGCGAAGGTGTCGTCACTGGCCACGGCGCCGGTGTCGTCGCGGTCGATGTCATCGCCCGTGGGGTCATCGAGGTCGGGCGCGTCGAGGAAGGTGGGCGTGGGCTTCGTGGCCATGCGTGTCTCCTTGTCCCTGCTGCGGGGGCGGCTTCCCGTCACCGTTGCACGGGCCGTTCCAGCCGGAACGCGCCGCCGGACCGGGAACCAGGCGCCGGCGCTACCACACTCTGTGGTGCCGCTTACCGACATTGAGTCGCTGGTACGCGGCCTCAGAGCGGGCGCGCGCGTTCGGCGTAGAGCCGTGTGAACTGCGCGCCGAGGAGGAAGATCTGGGCGGAGTAATAGACCCACAGCAGCAGCACCGCGACCGAGCCGACGGCCCCGTAACTCGACGCGCCCCCGGAGTGGCCCAGATAGAGGCCGATCGCGTGTTTGCCCACCGTGAAGAGCAGTGCGGTGATGAGCCCGCCGATGACGACGTCGGCATACGCGAGACGCACATCCGGCAGCACCTTGAACAGCAGGCCGAAGAGCACGGCCGTGAAGGCGATCGAGAGGCACCAGTTGGCGGCACGCACGAGCAGGGGAACGGCCGGCAGCCTGCCGTCGAGCCAGCTCGCCGCGGCGGCGAGCGCGGCGCTCACGGCGAGCGAGACCAGCAGCAGGAACCCGATCGAGAGCACGACACCGAACGACTGGGCGCGGTCGCGGAAGAACTGCCGCACGACACTGCCGGGCCGCGGCGGCACGCGAAATATGGTGTTGAGCGCGGCCTGCAGCTCGAGAAACACGCCGCCAGCGGCCAGCACGGTGGCCATCGTGCCGCTCACGACGGCCAGCCGTCCGGCGCCCGGCCGCCGCGCGCCTTCGATGAGCGCCTGCACGGCCGCCGCGCCGTCGGGCCCGATCAGGCCGTCGATCTGCCGGGCCACTTCGCCGCGCACGGCCTCGTCCCCGAACACCGCTCCGGCCACCGCCACCGCCACGAGCAGAATCGGCGCGATCGCGAACAGGGTGTAGTACGCGATCGACGCGCCCAGGCGGAGCAGGTTGTCCTGCCACCACGCGGCGACGGCGCGGCCGAGCAGGCGCAACAGCTCGACGGGACCCACACGACGCCGGCGCGTAGCCACCATGCCTCGGGCGGTGCAGGATGTGTGCCCACGCAACGCGGACCAGCACCACCTCGTCACGTACGGGCACGTATGTTGCTCTGGTGGCGGTGACAGGGGCCGCGAGCAAACCTGCCCGCCGCGTCCGTGATTCCAGGAGGTTCGCCCATGCCGCTCAGCTCCCCACGCCTCGCCGTTCGTGCCGTCACACTCCCGATGTTGACCATCGCGCTCGCCACCACCGCGGCCGCGCAGACACCGGCGCCTGGCACACCGGGCGCGGGCGCAACGACGCTCAGCGTGGAAGGGTGCCTGACGAAGGAGGGCGGCGCCGCGACATCCTCGGCCGCGGAGCTCTACGTGCTCGTCGTGCCCACGGCCGCGTCCCCGCGCGGCGAGGCCGCGCCGGCGGCCGGCGGCACCGTCCCGGCGCCTGCCCTGCCGAAGATGTACGTGCTCCGGTCCGCGCCGGACGCGAAGATCCCGCTGGCGTCGTACGTGAACCACCGCGTGAAGGTCGAAGGCACGTCGACCGACCGCGCGACGTCCGCCCCGCTGGCCGGCCGGTCACCCGAAGCCACGCCGTATCAGGCGCCGGTCGCCACGGGCAGCGCGGGCTCGGGCGCCACCGGCACGCCGTTCGATCGCGCCAACCTGCCGACGCTCGTCGCGCGCACCGTGACGTCACTCGCGGCGACGTGCCGGTAGCCCGGCGTCAGGGCCGGCGCGGGCGGCGCACCGCCCGCACGGTGCCGCTCCTGCCGCCGCCGCAGTAGAAGCGCTCCGCCCCGTCCGACTCGAGGCCCGAGACGCCCGTGCCGGCCGGCATCTGCAGCACCTCGATGACATCGCCCGTGCGCGCATCGAGGTGCCGCAGCTCGCTCTCGTCCCCGTCCCAGGTGCCGTGCCAGAGTTCGCCCTCCACCCAGGTCACGCCGGTGACGAAGCGGTTGGACTCGATGGTGCGCAGCAACGCACCGGTGTCGGGATCGATCTGGTGGATTTTCCGGTCGCGGTACTGTCCGACCCACAGCGACCCTTCGGCCCACGTCAGTCCCGAGTCGCCGCCGCCGCCGGGAGCCGGCAGTGTCGTGAGCACGCGGCCGGTGGCCGCGTCGATCTTCTGGATGCGGTCTTCCGCGAGCTGGAAGAAGTGGCGGCCGTCGAATGCGGTGCCGGCGTGAGCGGCGACCGCGATGTCGCGGCGGGCCGCGCCGGTGGCCGGATCGAACGCACGCAGGCGATCGCCGGCCGCGAACCAGACGTCGCTGCCGTCGAAGGTCACGCCGTGCACGTGGTCGGTGCCGGGGAAGGGTCCGTACTCGCGGAGGATGTCTGCCCGTGAACGTCGCATGCGGCGATCCTAGTCAACGGGCAGCGGCGCCGGGAGTAACAAGGCTGTCGTGAATCCGGGCAGCGGCGGCGCCACCCAGCGCCGGGATCGTCCACGGCCGAGCGACTGCACCTTCGCCTCGGCCGCGAGCGTGTCGAGCGCCCGCTGCACGCTGCGCTGACTGGTGTCGAGGGCCAGGGCCAGCGCCGAGGTGGACCACGCTTCGCCGTCGGCGAGCAGCGCGAGCACCGCGCCGTGCGGCTCGTCGGTCGGCCGCGCCAGCGCGACGACGGCGCGCGCCCGTCGCGGTGTCATGGCGAACCCCCGCGGCGTGGCCGTGATGTCGGCCACCGGCCGCAGCAGCCGGCGCAGCCGTCCGGCCTCGACACGCAGCCTGGCGCGGTGCGACTCGTCGGCACGGGCGGCGCCGAAGGCGCGCGCCACGAGCGCGTCACGCGCGACGTCGCCCGGCCACGCTTCACCGAGCGCCTGCGCGAGGGCGAAGAGCACGGGGCGCGAGGCCAGGCGGATGGTGGTGCGGCCGTCGCGCACCAGGTACCGGCAGCCGTCCACGACGACGACGTCCGACGCCAGGAGCCGCTCCACCTCCGCCAGCCGGAGCGGCCGTTCGCCCTGCGGCGACCGCACCCGGGCGGCTGGCGCGTCGAGCAGCGCCGCGACGCGCGCGACCTCCGCGACGAGCGCGGGAATGCCGGCCGCGCGCGCGGCCCGGAGCGAGGCCGCCAGCGCGGCGCGAGCCGCGGCGGTCCGCAGGCGGCGGATGGCGATGCCGGCGGCCACGAGCGCCTGCACGGCCCGCGCCGATGGCGTGAGCCCCGCGCGGCCCACGGCGCCGAGCACCTGCGCCGCCGCGTCGACGCGGCCGATGAGCAGCAGCCGCCGCGCCGCCAGCAGACGCGCGTGCACCACGTTGGCGCGATCGCCATGCGCTTCGAGCGTCGCCGTGGCGGCATCGAGCGCGGCGGCCGGCCAGCCGAGGTTGCGCGCCGCCAGCGCAATCTCCGCCTCGGCCACCACACACCGCGCCCGCGCCACCGGCTCCTTCGCGCCGAAGGCCCGGCCGGCCCGCCGCAGCAGCACGACCGCGCGCGGCAGATCACCGAGCTGTGCCATGGCGATACCGCGCAGCGCCAGGCCCGACGCGTCGTCACGCAGCGCGACGCGCCGCAGCGCGCCGAGCGGATCGCCGGCGGCCAGCGCGCGGCCAGCCGCCGTGATCAACGAGTCCATCGAAATCCCGCCACGCTTGTCACTCCCGCCATCAGCCGTCCGCCGCTCAATCTATCCCACGACACAGCGGCGCACCGCGGCCAGGCGGTCGGGGCGCCGCAAGGAGACGACACATGACGACGATGACCACGGCACACACGACCGGCACACGGGACGAATGGCTCGCCGCGCGGATGGCGCTGCTCGAGGCCGAAAAGGCGCTGACACGACAGAGCGACGAACTGGCGCGCCTGCGGCAGACGCTGCCCTGGGTGCGGGTCGAGACACCCTACCGCTTCGAGACGGCGGACGGGCCGGCCACACTGGCCGACCTCTTCGCGGGGCGCTCGCAGCTGCTCGTGTATCACTTCATGTTCGGCCCCGACTGCGCGGCCGGATGCCCGTCGTGTTCCGCCATCGCCGACGGCTTCAACGGCTCCGTCGTACATCTCGCCCACCACGACGTCACGCTCATGGCGGTCTCGCGGGCGCCCTTCGAGAAGCTGCGGGCCTATCGAGAGCCCATGGGCTGGAGTTTCCCGTGGGCGTCGTCACACGGCGGCGATTTCAACTTCGACTACGGCGTGTCGTTCACGGAAGAGGCGCAGCGCAAGGGTATCGCCTACAACTTCCGCCGCGAGCGCGCGCCGGTCGCCACGCCCGGCGCCGCCGGGCCCGCGCCGGGGCCGGTGGCCCGGCTGGCCGCGATGGCCGGCACCGACGCGGCCACGTACGCGCGCGAGCGCCCCGGCATGAGCGCCTTCGTGCTCGACAGCGGCACCGTGTACCACACCTACTCGACCTATTCACGCGGCGTGGACGGCATCTGGGGCATGTATCCCTGGCTCGATCGGGCGCCGAAGGGCCGCAACGAAACCGGCCCGTGGTGGCGCCGCCACGACGAGTACGGCACGCGGTGAGCGCACGAGGCGCTGGCCGCGCGCGGCGCCCGCGGGTATCCTGCGACACACCGCAAGGAGACCCGATGACCGCTTCGACCGACGCCTCCACGTTTGCCGCCCTGGCCGCCGCCACCACGGCCACGCTCACGACGCTGCTGCTCAAGAAAGGCCTGCGCAATGTGTGGATCCGCGGCGCCTTTCCGCTCGTGGACGGCCAGCCGCGCGTGGTCGGCCGCGCCTTCACGGTGCGCTTCGTGCCGGCCCGGGAAGACCTCGCGACTCCGGCGTCGTGGAGTTCGCCGATCTCGACCCGCGCCGCCATCGAAGACATGCCGGCCGGCTGCGTGGCGGTAGTCGACGCCAACGGCGTGCGCGATGCCGGCTTCTGGGGCGACATCCTCTGCGCGCGCATGGCGCAACGCGGCGTGGCCGGCCTCGTGAGCGACGGGGTGGTGCGCGACCGGGCCGGCGTCGTGGCCACCGGCCTGCCGGTGTGGGCGGCCGGTGCGGCCGCCCCGCCGTCGGTCGCCGGGCTGACGTTCGTGGACTGGCAGCAGCCGGTGGGATGCGGCGGCGTGGCGGTGTTTCCCGGCGACGTGATCGTGGCCGACGGCGACGGCGCGGTCGTGATCCCGGCGGCGCTCGTCGAGGAGATCGCCGCGCAGACGGCCGATCAGGAGCACCTCGAAGAGTGGATCATGGCAGAGATCCGGGCCGGGGTGCCGCTACCCGGACTGTATCCCCCGAACGCCGAGACCCGGGCCCGCTACGAGGCCGCGGCGCGACGCAGGTAGTCGCCGGGGCGCCGCATTGAGTATGCTGACGCGGTGATTTGCGGGGCTGGTGCCCCGAAGAGGATTGAATCGATGCGACACCTGAATCTGCTCGTCTGCTCCGCCGTTGCCACCATCGCGCTCTTCTCCGCCACGCCGAGCTTCGCTCAGGCCGAGCTGCGCTTCGGGGTGTGGGACAACACCACCGACCCGAACAACGTGATGACCTACGAGGCCTTCGAGAAGGGCGGCAGCAAGCTCACCGTGAGCAACCCCAGCAAGCCCGAAGCCGCCTGGGGCTACGTGACCATGTTCGACGGCGTCTTCCGCCCCGTGTCGGGCCAGCCCGGTTCCGAAACCGCGGTCGAGCTCATCAACGGCAGCGCCAAGAGCATCCGCATCCTCAACAAGCGGAACGGCGTGGTCTACCAGGTCGTGATCAACACGCTGTCGGAAGACAACATGACGATCAACAACGAGTACATCCGCCTCGACAAGGACGGCAAGATCACGGGCGTGACGCACGTGACCTACAAGAAGCGCAAGTAACCGCCGCCCCGCGACGGGGCGCGTACGTTGAAACGGCCGCCGGATTCCGGCGGCCGTTTTCATTTGGTGCGGTCTGTGGCGCGACGCGCTCAGGGCTGCGGTCTGGGCTTGGGCGGAAGGAGCCCCGGCACCGGCTTCGCCAGGAAGCCTTCGATCGGCTGCTGCGTGCCGAAGGGGGCGTCGTCGCGCAGGTTGATCTTCCGCGTCTGGGCGAGCACGGTTTCCACAGGCATCTTGCGGTCGCGAATGAGATATGCGCCCCAGAGATGGCTGGCGCGCCATGCCACCGTGCAGTGCAGCAGTACCTTGCCCCGCGCGCCGGCGAGCGTGCTGGCAAAGGTATCGAGCTGCGCCGGGCCGTAGGGATTTTCGGCGGAGCCGCGCATCGGGATGTGCACGTAGGTGATGCCGAGCTCCTTGAGCAGCGCCGCTTCGTCGAAGCCGATCTGCGCCATCTCCTGCGGCATCCGCAGATTCACGACCGTGGTGACGCCCTTCGCCTTCAGCTCGCGCAGCGCCTTCTCCGTGGGCTGCCCGCCGATGAAGAGGTCGTCACCCACGCTCACGAACTTCTCCTGGAAGAGCCCGGTGTTGTCGAGCACGACCGGTTCCGGCGCCGGGCCCGACGCGCCCGTGCCCACGACACGCTGCGCGGCCGCCGGAGCCGCCATCCCCACGACGGCCAGCATGGCCACGGTCAGCGAACGCATCCACACCATCGACGACATACGCGATCTCACTCCGGGAAACGCGCCTACTTGCAGGCGCGGCAGTTGTGGTTGTTGGTCGCCCCGAGCGACTCGAGCAGTGCCAGCGTGTCGGGAAACGGCTGCGTGCGCTGTTCCGGGCTGTTGGCCATGTCGGCCGTGGTCTGGCCGACGCGGTTGACGGCCCGGACATCGGCGCCCTTGCTCACGAGGTACTTCACGGCGTCGTTGTCGCCGCGCGCGGCGGCGTGATGGAGCGCCGTGAAGCCGTCGGCGTCGCGGATGTTCACATTCACGCCGAGTTCCTCGACGAAGTACTTGGCCGCCGGCAGCCAGCCCTCCGGCACGTGCCGGTGCTGCTGCGCGACGCGCGAGGTGCCGTAGCCCACGCCGCTCGCGGCGTGGAAGGCCGGCACGTGCGGCCCGCCCTGAGGCACGCTCTCGAGGCCCGAGGCATCGGTGGGCCGGCGCGTGGCGCCGTAGGTCATGCTCGGGATGTCGGGATCGGCGCCGTAGCGCGTGAGCAGGCGCATCGCCTCGACGTCGAGGGCGTAGGCGGCGCGCCAGAACGGCGTGGCGCCGGCGAAGTCGACGCCCATGCGGCCGGTGTTGTAGGCGGCGTACCAGATGTGCGAGAGAGTGCGGCGGTTGGGATCGGCGCCGGCCTTGAGCAGCGTCTCGAGCACGTCGAGATACGAGGCGCGCTGCTGGCCGCCGGCGGTGGGCTGCGGGTACCAGGTGCGCAGCGCCCACTCGTTGTTGAGCGTCGCGAAGAGCGGCGTCACGCCGTCGTCGTTGGCCAGGTTCGGATCGGCGCCACGCTTCAGCAGCGTCAGCGCCAGGTCGTACTGCCCGTTGATGAGGGCCACCGTCATCGGCGTCGAGTGATCGCCGGCGGAGGGCACGTTCACGTCGAGGCCGGCATCCACGAGCGCCACGGCCGCGGCCGCGTAGCCGTCGCGCGCGGCGTAGTGCAGGGCGGTGAAGCCGCCCTGACGGCCGATCTGTTCGATGTCCGACGGCGGCCGGCGCGGCGCCGCGCCCCCGGCCGCGGCCACCGGCGGCGCGCCACGCCCGTTCTGCACGCCGCCCACGTTCACGGTGCCGGGCGGCGGCGGATCCGGATCGAAGCTCGAATCCACCTTGCGGCCGGTCGTGGCCGAGACGATGCGGTCGCGGGTCTCGCGGGCCGTGCGATCGGCGGCCGCGCGTTCGCGGTAGTCGATGACGGTGGTGGTCAGAGTCAGTTTCGCGCCACGCGACGCCAGCAGCGAGAGCACCTCGCGCCGATCCTTCGACACCGCGAAGACGAGCGCCGTGCGGCCGTGTGTCTTGTCCTGCGCGTCGATGTCGGCGCCGTGGTCGAGCAGCGCCTTCACCGCCGCGACATCGCCCGCCTGCGCCGCCAGGTGCAGCGCCTGCACGCCGGTGGCGGTGAACGGCTGCACTTTCGCGCCGGCGTCGAGCAGCTTCGCGACGGCTCCGGCGTGCCCGCGCTGGCTGGCCAGGTGGAGCGGCGTGTAGGCGCCCACCCGGGTCAGCGATTCACGCGTGGCGCCGGCCAGCAGCAGCAGGTCGATCGTGGCGAGGTCGCCGTTGAGCGCCGCCCAGTGCAGCGCCGTCATGCCGTCGGCCTGCGCCGCGTTGACGTCGGCGCCGCTTTTGAGCAGCGTGCGCACGTCGGTGCTGCGGCTCTTCATGGCGGCATCCGCCACGGGGGCATCGGCGGCCGCGGCGGCCGGACGCGCGACCGGGCCGGCGGCGACGAGCGCCGCGACCGCGATCACGCACAACGAGGAACGGAACGGGCGTGGCATCTGGCGGATCTCCATGAGGTCAGGCCACCGTGCTGTCGGGCGCGGTGAACGAGAATTCGCCCGTGCTGTCGCCGAAACTCTGCAGGTCGTCGAGGCCGAGGTTGCGCAGCAGCGTGAGCATCACGTTCGCCATCGGTGTGCCTTCCTGCGCGCGGATGTGACGGCCGGGCTCGATGGCGCCGCCGCCCTTGCCGAGCACGATGAGCGGGCAGTTGCGATGGTTGTGCGTGTTGCCGACGGCCATCGGCGAACCGTAGAGGATGAGGGTCTTGTCGAGCAGGTTCGCCTCGCCGTCCATCGTGCCCTGCAGCTTCTCGAGGAAATACGGCAGCATCGACACGTGGTACTTGTTGATCTCGGCGAATTCCTTGATCCGGTCTTCCGAGGCGCCGTGGTGCGAGGCGTCGTGGAAGCCGCGGGAGATGCCGCTGCCCGGGTAGACGCGGCCCGAGCCGTCGCGGCCCATCTTGAACGAGAAGACACGCGTGGTGTCGGACGAGAAGGCCAGCACCTGCAGGTCGAACATCAGCTTCACGTGTTCTTCGAACGAGTCGGGCACGCCGGCCGGGGCGCCCGGCAGCTCGCGCGCGTCGCCGCTCGTGTTGCGCGCCTCGATGCGGGCGATGCGCGACTCGATTTCACGGATGTTGGTGCCGTACTGGTCGAGGCGCTGGCGGTCAGACGGTCCGAGCGACCGGCGCAGGTCGGCCATCTGCGTGCTGAGCATGTCGAGGATGCTCTTGTCGGTGGCGCGCCGGGCCGCGCGCTGCTCGGGCGTGCCGCCGGAGCCGAAGAGCTGCTCGAACACCATCCGCGGGTCGCGGATCATCGGCAGCGGCGTTTCCGGCGTCGCCCAGCTGATGGTGTCGGTGTAGACGCAGGCGTAGCCGTAGGCGCAGCCGCCCGACTGATCGACGGGCTCGATGCTGAGCTGCATCGACGGGATCGGCGTGTCCTTGCCGTGGCGCTGCACGTAGAGCTGGTCCATCGACGTGCCGACGCGCACGTCCGATCCTTCGGTGAGCTTGGGATGAGCGTGCGTGTACATCACGGCGCTCGAGCGGAAGTGGTCGCCGCCCACTTCCGGGGCCGACATGGCCTCGGCCATCCGCGCATCCGTCTGGCTCACGATCGTGAGCTGGTCGCGGAACGCCTCGAGCGGGCTCAGGCTGCCCTTGCTGATGTCGAACCGGCGGCCGGTCGCGGCCGGGTTCCACATGTGCTGCGCCTGGCCGAACTCGCTGATGCCGGCGGCGCCGTGCACCTGCTCGATGCAGACGAGGCGCACCTTGCCGGCCGCCTTGGCGGCGCTGGTCTTCGCATACGCCGCACCGGCCGGCACCATCGACTCGAGGAACGGCAGCGCCACGGTGGCGCCCATGCCACGCAGCATCGAGCGGCGTGAAACGTGCTTCTTGGTCAGGACCATCTGTCTGCTCCGTGTGACTACTGCCGGGTGTCGTCGGTCTGGTCGGCGCTCGCCGTGCGGAAAGCCGCACTGCGCACGACGCCGAGAATGAGAGCCGACATCCGGTAGTCGGCGGCCTTCGCATCCTTCACGATCTGCCGCACCGTGGGCATGTCGTAGTACTCGACCCGGCGGCCGAGCGCGTACGAGAGCAGCCGTTCGGTGAGGTGCGTCACGAACACGTCCGAGCGCGCCACGAGCGCCGCCCGCAGGTCACCCACGCCGTTGAGCGGGGTGCCGTCGTAGAGCTGCCCCGACGCGTTCACCGGCACGCCGCGATCCTTGATGCGCCAGGCGCCGGTGACGTCGAAGTTGTCGAGCGAGAGCCCGATCGGGTCGATCACGTTGTGGCACGAGCTGCACACGGGGCTGGCGCGATGCGACGCGAGCTGCTCGGCCACCGACAGCAGACGGCCGGCGGTGGTGGCCTTGGTGGCTTCGAGTTCCGGCACGTTCGGCGGCGGCGGCGGCGGCGGGCTGCCGAGCAGCACTTCCATCACCCACTTGCCGCGCAGCACCGGCGACGTGCGGTTGCCGTGCGAGGTGAGTGTGAGCACGCTGCCGTGGCCGAGCAGGCCGCGGCGCGTGTCGTCGGGATAACTGACCTTGCGGAACGTCGGCCCGCTGACGCCGGCAATGCCGTAGTGCCGCGCCAGCCGCTCGTTCACGAACGTGTAGTCGGCCGTGAGCAGTTCGAGCGCCGAGCGGTCTTCCTTCACGAGGTGTTCGAAGAGCAGCTCGGTTTCGCGCCCCATCGCCTCGGCGAGCGACTCGTCGAAGTAGGGGAACGACAGGGCGTCGGGTTCGACCTTGGTCAGGTCCTGCAGGCGCAGCCACTGCGCTGCGAAGCGCGTGCCGAGGGCCGACGACCGCTGATCGTCGAGCATCCGGCGCACCTGGCGGTCGGCCATCTCGGGCCGCGTCAGGCCGCCGCGCGCCGCCACGTCGAGCAGCTCGCGATCGGGCAGCGTGCTCCAGAGGAAGAACGAGAGACGCGAGGCGAGGTCGAGATCGCTCACGCGATACGCCGCACCGGGCTTGACGCCGGCCGGGGTCGCCTCGACGCGGAACACGAAGTGGAGGCTCGTGAGCAGCGCCTGGAGCGACTGGCGGATGCCGGCTTCGAAGCCGTCCGTCTTCGCCGCCTGGCTGTAGAACGTCATCAGCTGATCGACATCGGCCTTCGTGGCCGGCCGGCGGTAGGCCTGGGTGGCGAGGCGCTGCAGGATGCCGCGGGCGCAGGCCACGTCTTCCCCGGGCGCCGTCGGGCGGCAGGTGAAGATGTTGCGGCGGGCGGGATGATCCGACACGCCGGTGGCTTCATACGGCCCCACGACCGACAGGTTGCGCAGGTGCGCGAGTGTGGTCACACCATACCCGACGCCGATCTGCGTGTCGGCGAGCGTGTGGTCGATGGGCTTGATGAGGTCGTCTTCCGCGCCCTCGAATTCCTGGATGAAGGTGGCCGACACCTGGCGGGCGCCGGCGCGCACGTAGATGGGCGCGGTCGAGAGCGTGAGGCCATCGGGATCGGATTCCGACATCCAGCGATCGACCTTCACGAGCGCCACGCGTTCGCCGTCCACGGCCACTTCCATCTCGATGGCGCGCATCGTGCGGCCGAAGAGATACCCGGTGGGTTCGCCGTGCAGCAGCATCTGGAACTTGTACTTCCCGTCGGCCGGGAAGTTGTGCGTCACGACGGTGCCGCCGCGGGTGCCGAACGGCGCGCCCTCGAGCCGTTCCTTCTGCGAGAGCGTGCGCGGCACTTCGTACTGCGTGGAGGTGGCGTCGATGGTGGGGTCGCCCACCGCGATACGGCTCACGTAGGCCGCGGCGCGCAGGTACCCCTGCATCACGGTGGCCGACGGCATCTGCACGTCGGCGATGTTGTCGAAGCTGGCGCTGATGGTGTCGGCCGGGAGGTACTGGCTGACGTCGATGTCGAGGCCGACGAGCGTGCGTACGGCCGCCACGTATTCGGCGCGGTTGAGACGCTGGAACGACCGGCGGCCGGGGTTGCGGTTCACGGCCGCGCTGCGGTCGAGCGTGGTCTCGAGTGCGGCGGCCAGCGCGTCACGCGCCGGCGCCTCGAGCTTCTTCGACGCGCCGCGCGGCGGCATCATGCCGGTGCGCAGCTTGCGCACGACCTTCTCGGCCACGTCGGCGTGCGCGTCTGCCTTCGCGACGTCGAACGCCGCCAGCGACAGGCCGCCCGACTTCGAGCGGTCGTTGTGACAGCCTACGCAGTAGGTCTGGATGGTCTCGTTGTTCGACGCCGACGTCGCGGCGACCGGGGCGTGTGAAGCCGCCGGACGCGGCGCCGGCGTCACCGGCCGGGGCGCCTGTGCCGCCGATAGCGCGGTGACCACGGCCGGCAGGGCCAGGGCGACCAGCGCGGCAGGAACTCTCGTCATGCACGTCCTCGTTACCCGAGCGCCGGCCCGGCTGGATGCCGGATGACGCGTCCGTCGCGGCCCTGAGACACGTCGAGCCGCCCGCCGACGTATCGGCGGCGGCAGACCGTGCCATGACCGGGACTTCCGAGTGCCGTCAAACTACACCGAACCACGGCGTCTGTCAGCCGGAATCGGTGGTTCGCAGGACGTCAGGGACGAGGGCTCGTCAAGCTCGCGGCCGCTCCCTGACGGGGCCCGGGATGGGGCCGCCGCCAGGGCCGCGGGCGGGTGACGGGTGAGCCGCCCCGGCGCGGGACGGCCCACACGTCACCACTTGTCGATGCCGATGAACCGGGCCGGGTTGGTCTTGGTCATCACGTCGAGTTCCGCCTGGGTGAAACCGAACTTCCTGAGCCGCGGCAGCACCGCCTTGTAGCCGTCGGTGGGAATCGGCCGGCCGACCTGGCCGAGGTCGGTCGAGATGATCACGTTCTGCGGCCCGACGGCGCGGATCCCCTCGGCCCAGTGTTCGAACGCCTTGGGCGCGCCGAGCGCCTCGCCAATCACGTACTCGAGCAGCGCGCCCATCTTCGCGGCCTCCTTCTGCTGATCGATGGTCATGCCGACGCGGTCGAGCATCGGGTGCTGGACGTAGATGCGGTTGACGCCCTTCTCCTTCGCCGCCTTGATGAGCAGCAACGACTCGGCCGGGCTGGAGTGGCCGGTCGACATGCTCATGTCGTACTTTGCCATCACCGTCAGCACGTCGAAGACCGCCGGCAGCAGCTGCCCGTTCTTCGAGATCGGCACCGCGATGGGCGAGCCTGGGTTGTAGTGCTCCGACTCGAAGGTCGGAAAGTAGACCACCCGGCCGAACCCGCCGCGGAACGTCGCCACCTGCTCGACCGCATTCGGGTTGAGCCCGCCCACAGAGCGATTGAGGGCGACGCCGCCGAACAGCTGGATGCCGGGCACCACCTTCGAGACGAGGTAGGCCCACGAGGCCGTCTCGAGGTAGTGCTGCTTGAACACGATTGCCCTCATGCCATGCCGCTTGGCAATCTGCGCGGTCTCGATCGCATCGAGCGAGCGCGGAATCGACAGCTGCGTGGCAGGCCCCACGTGCTGGTGGACATCGATGATTCCTGACAGCTCCTCGTGCTCGGCGGTGAGCTGGCCGTAGCTCACGGCGGGCAGGCTCAGGAGCACCATCACACACCAGGTCGTACACAGTCGCAGCGTCATCGTCGGCTCCTCACTCAAACGGAAAGTCCAGTCGCAGGGTTCGTCGGGTCGGTTGGCGCGCGGCGGTCCGGCGCGCCCGCGTCCGGCCCCGTCGAGTAAGGGCCGAACGCGGGCCTCGAGCGGCAGACGGCGCTGTCGTCGAACGCCGCCCACCCCATCGGCTCTGGCAGGAGAGCCGCCCGGAAAAAACACCGACGTCGCGCGCGGGGGCCGCGCTATTTGATCGCCGGGCTGACGTAGCCCGCCGGCAGCACCCGGTCGGGATCCGGCCGGATGCTCACGTAGGTCACGTGGCTGGGCACTTCCTTCCAGCCGTGGAACATCCCGGCCGGAATCACCACGATGTCGCCGGCCGAGACCACGCGGGTCTGGCCGTTCTGGCTGGCGCTCGTCACGCTCGGCCCGACGGCCACCTTGACCACTTCGGAGTCGGGCGGGAACGGCTTCTGATCGATCAGCGTGCCGCCGGTGACGAGCGTGCCCGACCCCGAGGTGATGTAATAGACCTCGGTCACCTGGGTGTGGCTTAGACCGCGCACCGGCCAGCCCGTGTCTTTCACCGCGTCGCGGTGCAGCACGCCCACAGCGACGTTCAGCCTGCCGACGTCGACCACCTTGATCTGCCGGTCCGCGCCGCCCTCCGGATACTTGAGGACGGCTTCGACGTCGGCCTTCGTGACCGCCGTCGACACCGAGGGTCGCGATTGCGACCACGCCACCATGACCCCGGCGGCCCACACCGCCACGACCGCCGTCACCGCCCGCTGCATGTTGATTCCTTCCTGACGCCGCCTCGACGTCGCTCCGCCGGCGCGTGCCGGCCCGTCCTGCGCCGCGCGTGCGCGCGTTACCGTGACCGCACCCACTTCTGCAGGCAGCCCCCCGAGGGACTCCTGTCGCAACCGCCGGTCAGCCCCGCGAAGATGTTGCCGTGCTCGTCGGCGGCCAGGCCTTCGGGCCGCGTGTCGGGGATGAACTGCGTGAGCGAACCGTCGCGCGCGCTGCCGATCCGCACGCCGTTGCGCCAGCCCGGGTTGCGCTTGCTGGGCCCGCCGCCTTCCGGCGCCATGGCCGGGCCGTCGATCGGGAAGCCGGATTCCGAGTCGGACACGACGAGCGTGTCGTCCTTGAGGATCGCGACGCCGCTCGGGCGGCCGAAGTGCCGCCAGTCGTCGACGAAGTTGAGATCCGCGTCGAACACCTGCACGCGGTTGTTCGAGCGGTCGGCGACGAACAGGCGGCCCTGCGAGTCGAAGGCCAGCGAGTGCGGTCCCATGAACTCGCCGGGCCCCGATCCCATCTTGCCGACGGCGCGGATGAACTTCCCGTCCGGCGTCAACCGGACCAGGCGGTCGCCGTCCTGCTGGGCATCGGAGGGCCGCGGCCAGTGGCCGTCGGCCACGATGATGTCGCCGTTCGGTGCAATGGCGCAGGCCGTGGGTCCGATGAAGGTGTCGGTGCCGGCCCTGGACACCCCGGGCTTGCCGAGCGTCAGGAGCAGCTTCCCCTCCGGGCTGAACTTGTGCAGCGTGAAGCCGCGGCCCTTCGTCGACGGATCGTCGCGGAACGGCCCGCTGTCGCCGGCCCAGAAGTTGCCGGCGCGATCGCGGCAGAAGCCGTGGGCCTGGACGAACACGCCCTGGCCGAAGCTCGCGAGCAACCTGCCGGCCGCGTCGAAGTGGTTGATAGGCGGCTCCGACCGGAAGTGCATCCACACGCCGCCCTGCCCGTCGGGAATGAGCCCGATGGCGGCACCCCACTTCATGCCCGGGCCGAGCGCCGGCCACGACGGCACGAGGCGATAGGGATTGTTCATCGCGCTCGGCGTGCTCTGAGCCTCGGGCCCGGCCACCGACATCAGCACCGTGGTGAGCACGGCAAGCAGACGCGCGGTCGTGCGATTTCGCTTCGACATCACCAATCCTCCCGGAACCGTGAGTGAGACGTGGACGCGTGCGCGCCCGCCGTCATGAGCCCGGCGTCGCCGCCGGCACGCCGTTGGCCGGCACCGTGGCCGACAGCCCCTTGTAGAGGAACCGCTGCATGCGTGCGCCGGGGGCGACCTCGCCTGTGTAAAGGTTCCCCTTCGAGTCGACGGCGATGTGATGCAGCCCCTGAAAGTCGCCGGGCCTGGCGCTGCGGTCGCCGAACTGGTAGCGCAGCTCGAGCGACGTCCGCTCGACGACCGCGATGCGCGAGTTCCCGTAGTCGGCGACGTAGAGGAAGCGCTGCGACGGATCCGGCGAGAAAGCCAGGCCGGCGGCCGACGCCGCCGACGGGCCGCCGCGGTTCAGGAACATCTGCGTCACGTAGGTGCCATCGAGCTGGAACACCTGGACGCGCCGGTTGGCGCGATCGGCCACGTAGACGAGTCCGTCACGCGCCACCTTCACGCTGTGGACGGGGCTGCCGAACTGCGGCGCGCCCTCACCTTCGGTGTCGAGCGCCCGATCGCCCGAGGGCGGGCCGAGCGGCACCAGCACGTCGAGCGGCGTCCGGCCGAAGGCGCCCCAGGCCCGCTTGAACGCCCCGGTCCCGGCGTCGAACACCACGACGCGCCGGTTGCCGTAGCCATCGGCGACGAACACCTCGTTGGTGGGCGTGTGCACGAAGGCATCGGCCGGCTGGTGCACGCTGTCCGGATCCCTGTTGCCGCCCTCCTGCGGCGGCGACGCCGAGGTCGGACTCCTGTCGCGGCCGCCGATCTGCAGCAGGAAGCGTCCGTCGCGCGCGAACTTGAGCAGCATGTCGTCGTTGCGCCGGAAGAGGGAGGGCGCGACCGGCGCGCTGCCGCCAATCCAGACGTTGTCGCTGGCGTCGAGCGCGATGCCGTGCTCGCTGTCGGGCCAGTCGAAGCCGCTCGTGCCAGGGCCGCCCCACGCGTTCACGAAGCGCCCCTGGTCGTCGAGTTCGACGACCGGCGGGGCCGCGCGGGCGCGTTCCTCCGGTGGGAGCGTATTGGGCCGCGACAGCACGAACACGTGATCGCGGGAGTCCACCGCCACCGACGGCACGTGACCCACCTTCCAGTTGTAGGGCAGCGGCGGCGGCCAGGACCGATCGACTTCGAACACCGGCATCCCCTCGGCGGCCGCGGCGGGCGCGGGGTCGGCGGCCACTGGGCGCTCGCGGCAGGCGCCGCTCGCCGTGAGGGCGGCCATCGCCACGGCGAGGATCCAGGCGGTCTCGGCCAGGCGCAGGGAAAGGGCGGTATGCGTCATGACGCCCCTCCTACCGGCCCGCCGCCGGCCAGTTGGTGTCCCAGCGGATGTTCAGCCAGGCCGCCACCGAGTCGACGGCCGTGAACCCGTGCGTGAGGTTGGCCGGCACGTAGAAGAGGTCGCCGACGCGCGCGAACGCGCTGACCCCGGTACCGGGCACCGGCTGGTTGCCCTTGCGGTCGAAGCCGGTCGCCACCATGCCACCGCCTTCGATGAGCACCCACGCGTCAGCCGTGACCGGATGGTGCTCGGCCGAGGGCGCCTTGACGCGACGGATGTTGACGTTGAAGTGCCCGCCTTCGATCATCCGCAGCACGGCCGACTTGTCGGCTTCCATCTGCGCCAGGTAGCCGGTGAGCTTCTCCTTCGGGATGTAGACGGCGCGGTCGGCCGGCGCGTACTCGAGCGGCTTGAACGACGGCCGTCCCGGCGCCGCCGGCGGCGGCGTGAGCGTGCCGGCGCCCATCGTCGCGCCGTCGGCCCAATCGACGTCCCACCGGACGTTCAGCCAGGTCACGCTGCCGTTCACGCCGCTCACGCCGTGCGGCACGCCGGCCGGCACGAAGTAGACGTCGCCGACCTTGAGCGGCGTGGAGACGCCGCCGACGATCCTGCCCTGCTCGATGCGGCCGCCCGTCGTCATGGTGCCGCCGCCGTCGAGCACGACCCAGGTGTCGATCGTCTTCGGGTGGATGAGCGCCGTCTCCGCGTTGCGGATGCGGCGGATGTTCACGTTGTACTTGCCGCCCTCGACCATGCGGAGGGTGGCCAGCTTGTGAGCGTCCATCTCCTTCAGATACCGGGTGAGCGTCTCGCCGGGAACGTTCACGGATCGGTCGGTGGGCGCCTGCTGGAGGATGCGGACGCCGCCGTCGCCGCGCGGCGGCGCCTGCACCGAGACCGGCGCGGTGCCGAGGGCGCCGACCAGGCCGGCCGTGAGTGCGGTGAACAACGCAAGTCGCATGTGAGGCATCTCCGGAGTCCTAGAAATCGACCTGCAGGCTGACCTTGGCCAGGCGCCCGTCGAGGATCTGCGTCGGCGTCTTCCAGCGCGCGCCGCCGTTGGCCAGGCTGTAGGTGCTGAAGTAGTTGATGACGGCGTTGCCGTTGAGGGCGTTGTAGACGTCGAAGTTGAACTGCAGCCGCCGGGTTCCGAAGCGGACGATCTTCGTCGCCCGCACATCGACCTGGGTGATGCGCGGCCCGAACTGCGTGTTCGGCTCGGCGACCTCGACGGTCACCTGCTGCACGTTGCCCGACAGCGATCGGCCCAGCGACGGCGCGATGAGCGCGTTCGAGTAGGCGATGTTGGTGGTGAACTGCGGCCCGGGGTTGTTCTGGAACACGGCCGCCAGCTGGATGTCCTGCCACGGCAGCAGGTACGACCAGTTGAACTTGAAGCGGCTCTGGTAGGGGTTGTTGACCTTGCAGCGGAACAACTGCTGCGGCGAGTCGACGACGAAGCAGCGGTCCGAGCTCGAGCCCACCGCGCCGCCGGCCGTCGTGCCGGACTGGATCGAGTTGCCGATGTTCCAGCCGCCGCTGGCGGTGTGTCCCTTGATGCGCGCCTGGAACAGCACATCGACGCCGTTGTAGATGTCGCGCTGCGTGCCGAAGTTCTTGGCGAACGTGACGACGTTGTTGACCTGTCCGAACTTGTCGGGGTTGAGGTCGTAGAGACCGCACAGCTGCTGACCGCGGATCTGCGACTGCAGGCGTGGGTCGTCGGGCACCGACACGCAGTACTGGCTGTAGTCGGCGGGTGTGACCGCCTGATTGTCGACGGCGATGAAGTTGCCGTACCAGGTGCGGTAGTAACCCGCGGTCACCGACACGCCGGAGAACAGCTGACGGTCGATCGACATCTGCGCCTGCCAGCTATAGCCGCGCTTGCCCCAGCCCTCGCTCATGTCGGGATCGGGCACGGTCGTACGCACCAGGCGGCCGAAGTTCTGGTTGGCCAGGGCGCCGCACTCCCCGTTGGCACCTGGCGTGCGCAGCTCGCAATCGGGCAGGAAGTTGCCGTTGGCGTCGTTCCACGCCCGGGTGGTGTTGCTGACCGCGGCGTTGGCGCCGGCAAAGGCGCTCGCCATGCCGGTCGTGGCCCCGGTCACATAGCGATTGATGCCGCCCTTGACGGCGGTGCGCCCATCGCCGAAGGGATCCCAGACCACGCCGAACCGCGGGTTGAGGTCCTTCCAGTTCGTCACCGTCGGCAGCGCCTCGTAACAGCGCGCGTCCACGAGCGGCCCGGCCTGCTGGCAGGTCTCGGGGACCGATTCGTGCAGCCAGTCGAAGCGCAGGCCGCCGCTCAGCGTCAGGCGCGAGCCGATTCGCCACTGGTCCTGCACGAAGATGCCGAGGTCGGGGTTGAGCTGCGACACGATGTTGAGCGGCGTGGCGTACTGGGTGAGCCCGGTCGGCCGGCCATTGAGGAAGGTGTAGGCGACCGGGAGCCCCTGCACCTGCGCGGGCGTCCGGTCGTTCGAGACGCGGTGGCCGCCGCCGAGCCCGAACATCCACTGCGTGCCGAGCCTGACGCTGTGGGCGCCGGCCATGATCGAGACCGAGGCGCGGCCGTTGGTCTGGAACGACTTGGCGAGGTTGCGGTTGCCGCCGCCGTTGTAGGTGTAGCCGAGCCCGGTGTCGTTGATCGAGACGTTGTCGAACAACATCTCGCCGCACTGCTGGTAGTCGCTGAGGTCGAGTTCGTTGCCCCAGCCGCCGTTCCCGAAGGTGAACTTGCTGACGGTAGCGCCGCCCTCGAACAGCAGCCGATTCGACTGCGGTCGCAGCCACAGCCCCTGGTAGACCGAGTGCTGCTGACAGTAGGGCGCGTTGCTCTCGACTTTGGTGGTGCCGAGGTTGAGGGCGCCCGTCAGCGAGTCCTGGAAGTTCTTCTGCCGGTCGTAGGAAAAGGTGATCTTGTCCTTGGTCGTGAACTGCGAGGTCAGACGCAGGCCGGCGCCCTTGTCGATCTCGCGCTGATCGACCGGCTGGCTCGTATCCGGCGCGTAGCGCCAGGCGGCCGCCGGCGCCCCGACCACGCGCTGACCGAGGTTGGCGTCGCGGAACAGGTTGGCGGGCCGGCCGGTGACGCCCCAGGAGCGCGCATGGCCGAAGTACCACAGCTTGTCGCGCCACAGGGCGCCGCCGAGGGCGACGTTGGCGTCGTAGATCTTGCGCAGCGTGTTGACCTGGTTCAGCCCCTGCGACCGCAACTCATCCGACAGGTTGCCCGACTGCAGTTGATGTCCGGTCCAGGCACCGAACACCGTGCCGCGGAACTCGTTGCCGCCGTCCTTGTAGAGCGCGTTCGACTGGGCGCCGCCGACACCGTATTCAGCCGAGCCCATGGTGCCGACGTCGACGACAATCTCGCTCGCCGCCAGCGGGTTCACGTAGTAGCCGCGGCCCGTGCCTTCGAGCCCGCCGGTGCCGTAGTCGGCGCCGGGCGTCAGCGCGTTGTAGATCATGCCCTCCTGGCGCAGCCGGGCATCCGAGGTGCGCGACCCGTGCACCGAGATCCGCACCGACCGCTCTCCCATGCTGCCGCCGACATCCTGAGCGCTCGGCGGCTGCACCACCGCCGGCATCAGCGAGGCGATGGCCAGCGCGCTCTGCGAGGTCGGCACCGCGGCCAGCACCTCGCGGGTGATGGTGGTGCGCTGCGTCGCCGTCGACGTGTCGACGAGCGGCGTCTGCCCGCTCACCGTAATCGTCTCCTCGAGCGCGCTGACCTTCATCACCACGTTGATGCTGGCGGTGAAGTTCGACGTGATCTCGATGCCCTCGCGGCGCATCACCGCGAACCCGGGCATCGTGAAGACGACCGCGTAGTCGCCGGGCCGCAGCTCCGACACGCGGTAGGCGCCGTCGCCATCGGTCACCGTGGCCCGCACCTTCTCGATGAGTGCCGGGCTCGAGATCTCCACCGTGACGCCGGGCAGCACGCCGCCCGACTCGTCGCGCACGACACCGGCGATCGTGCCGGCGCCGGTACCCTGCGCGGCCGCGGGTGCCGGCGCGGCCAGGGCGGCCGCCAGCCCGAACACGATCGCCGCGAACACTTTGCCTGCCATCTGATTCTCCCGGAGGGGATGCCCGCGGCGCGCCTGGCGCAACCTGACGGCTCCCGCTCATGGACGGCCGAGAGGAACACTGACGACGGTGCGGCCGTGCCCAGCGGCACGAGGCCTCACGTGTCTCCCCGGTCGACGCGCCTCACTCGCCGTCATCGAACCCCACCGCGCGCAAGCCTTCGTGTTCAGCTGCGAGGTGCTGCCAACGGCGCCTGCCAGCGCCGCACGCAGTGAGCTGTCGATCGACGAACCGTCTCTCTCAACGGTGCGTGATGATCGGTCCGCCGGTGCGGACCGTCAATCACCCGAACGGGTTGGAGCGTGCGAAATCAGAGATGCGACGCGGCCGGCAGGCCGGCCATGGGCCGCCGGCGCGGCGCTCAGCTCATGTGAATGATGCCGCGGCGTAACGCATCCACCACGGCGGCCGTGCGGTCTGGCACCTGCAGCTTGAAGAAGATGTTCTTCGCGTGGATGCGCACGGTCTCGTGGCTGATGTGCATCAGGGCCGCGATTTCCTTGTTGTGCAGGCCCTTCGCCATGAGCGTCACGACTTCCACTTCGCGCGGCGTCAGCGCCGATCGCGGCACGCGCGCCGCCAGCGTGGCCGCTACGTCCGGCGGCATCGGTCGTCCACCCGCATGGACCTCGCGGACGATGCGCACGAGATCGTCCGACAGCGTCCCCTTCAGCAGGTAGGTGGCGGCGCCGGCCTGCAGCGCGCGATAGACGTCCTCTTCGCCCGAGTACATCGTGAGCACGACGATCCGCGCGGCGCCGTCGATGGCGCGGATGGCGCGAATCGCCTCGAGGCCGCTCATCGCCGGCAACTGCAGGTCCATCAGCGTGACATCGGGCCGGTGCTCCGTGAAGAGCGCCACGGCCTGCTCGCCGGTCGCGGCCGCGGCGACGACCGTCATGTCGGGCTCGAGGTTGATCTTGAGACTGATGCCTTCGCGCACGACCGCGTGGTCGTCGACGCACTGCACGCGGATCGGCTGGCGGGCGCTCGACATGGCGGTCAGGGCGCCAGCAGCGGCGCCACCATTTCCAGGTTGGTGCCGCCGCCCGGATGGCTCACGAGCCGGAGTCGCCCGCCGATGGCCTGGGCACGCTCGTGCATCGTCGCCATGCCCCAGTGGGCGCTCTCGTGCACGGCTTGCGCGGGATCGAATCCGCAGCCGTCGTCCGAGACCTTCAGGATGATCGTGTCGTCCCCGTACGCGAGCTCGAGTCGCACCACCCCCGCGTGCGCGTGGCGCACGGCGTTGCTCACAGCCTCGCGGCCGACCCGCAGCACGTGCTCTTCGATCTTGCGGGCGCAGCGGGCCGGGCGGCCCGTCACGACGAACTCGAAGCGCGTGCGGCTGCAGGCGGTCACGGCGTCGCCGAGCTGCTGCAGGGCACTCGCCAGGTCGCGCGACTCGAGGAGCGGCGACCGCAGGTCCCAGATCGACTGGCGCGCGTCGGTCACATCCGACTGGATCTGACGCCGGACACGCTCGAGCTGCTGCTTGACGCCGGCCGGCGACACATCGAGCTGCGTCGACATGGCGTCGACCTGCAGTTCCAGCCCGGCCAGGCTCTGCAGCAGCGTGTCGTGGATCTCACGCGCCATCCGCGCCCGCTCGGTCAGCACCAGACCGAACTGGCGGCGCACCTGACGGAGCCGCAGCCGCCAGCCGCCGATGAGGAGCGCGACACCGGCCGCACCACAGACGCCGGCGAAGGCGCGTGTCTGGTAGAACGTGGGGGCGACGGCGAAGTCGAGGACGGCGCCATGGTCGTTCCACACGCCCTCGCTGCTCCGGGCGATGACACGGAAGCGGTATGACCGCGGCGGCAGGTTGGTGAACGAGACGATGCGGCGCGCGCCGACGTCGGTCCAGGTGTCGTCGAACCCCTCCAGCCGGTAGCGGAACTGCACCTGCCGTGGCGAGAAGTATTCGAGCGCGGTGTATTCGATCTGAAACGCGACGGTGCCCGCGGGCAGCGTGAGGCCACCTGCGGGCTCGAACGCCCGGCCCGCAGCCATCAGGCGTTCGATGTGCACCGGCGGCGCCGGTCGCGTCGCCGCCAGCTGCAGCGGATCCAGCATCGTCAGGCCGTTCCCGGTCACGAACCAGAGGCGTCCGTCCGGCGTGCGCGCGGCATTGGGGAAGCCGGCACGCACGGGCGCTCCGGCCAGGCCGTCCGAGGAGTTGTAGGCGCGGAAGTCGAGCCGATTGTCTGCATCGGCCAGCACACGATCGAACTCACGGGCGGCCAGCCGCAGGATGCCGCCGCTCGTGCCGATCCACAGATGATCGTCGTCGTCGCCGACGATGGCGCGGATGGTGTCGGAAGGCAGGCCGTGTGCGGGCGTGATGGCCTTGAGCGCACCGTCCTTGAATCGTGTCAGGCGCCCGCCGGCGCCGAACCAGACGGCCCCGGACCGATCTTCGTAGATGGCGAGTTCACTGCGATGGAAGCGGTCGCCCCGGCGCAGGACGCGGAACGCGCCGTCGCGTTCCACGACGCCGATGCCACCGCCCTGGAGCACCACCCACAGGCGCCCCTGGCTGTCGGTGAACACCGAATCGGTGGGCCGCTCATCGGACGTCAACGTCACGGGCAGGAGGCGGCCGCCCGCCCAGCGAAACACGCCGTGGTCCTGGGTGCACAGCCACAGCTCGCCGGTGGGCGCCATCGCGATCGCCATCACCCCCGCCGGCCACCGGCCCTCCCGCAGGCGCGGGGTCGTGAGTGCGCCGTCCGCCGACACGACGGCGAGGCCCTGCTCCGTTGCCACCCACAGCGTGCCCGAGCGATCCAGGTGGAGGGCACGCACCTGCGGGTCGGGCAGGCCGTCAGCCGCGCCGTAACGACGGCGGACGCCGTCGCGCATGTGGATGAGGCCGGTGGCCGTGCCGACCCAGAGCCCTCCGCGAGGATCCGCTTCCACCGCGCTGGCCACATCGAGGTCGGTGACGGGCGCCACGCGCCGGCGCGCGAATCGGTGGAGCCCGACCGTGGTGCCCGCCCACACATCGCCGTTGCGGTCTTCGAACAACGTGCGCACGGTGTCGTTCGACAGGCCGTTCTGTATGCCGACGACCTGCGGGTCGCGGGCACCGGCGGGCACGAACCACAGACCCTGACCGAGCGTGGCCACCCACAGGTTGCCGCGATGGTCGTGCAGCACCCGATAGCCTCGGCCCTGGCGCGCGGAGCGTGGCGTCGACTGCACCTCGCCGTCAACGAGCGGACCGAATCCGGACTCCGGGTTCGACGTCCAGATGACGCCCCCCGGGGCTTCGGTGAAGCTGAGGGCGCGGTAGGACGTCTGGGTCACCGCCTGAAAGCCGTCGTCGCGACGGCCGCGGCGGAACACGGCGGTCGACGTCGACGCCCACATCGAGCCGGTGTGATCCCGGAACAAACCGTGCACCGGCCCGCCGGGCAGGCCTTGCGCGTCGCTCACGCGTTGCCAGCGGCCTTCGAAGAACCGGAACAACCCGTCGGCCGTGGACGCCAGCATCACCCCGTCGGCGTCTTCGACGAGCGCCGTGACCCGGCCTTCGCCCAGGCCGTCCTCGACGCCGTAGTCGATGACACGCCCCTCGCGGATGCGGCACACGCCGCCGCTGCCGCTGAATCCCACCCACACGCTCCCGTCGCGTGTCGAGACGACGCTCGAGATCGATCGCTGCGGCAGACGGTCGCCGGCGCGCGGCTGGAAGCGTTCGAAGCGGATGCCGTCGAAGGTCAGCAGGCCGCTCACGGTGCCAATCCACATGTAGCCGCGCTCGTCCTGCGCGATGCCCACGATCCAGCCGCCAAACAGACCGTCTTCGTCGGTCCATGACGTCAGCGTGTACTGGTCGAAGATGGCGGGCTCCGCGTGAGCGTTGCCGGACAGACACGACACGATCGCTGCCGCAACCGCCAGAGGTGCAAACGCGCAAGAAGGCCGATAGCGGAACATGGGTCTCCACGGCCGCGTGGCGTCGAGGACACGCCGGTCAGCGTCCCCCCGGCACGCGATGCGGAGGGACGGAAAAAGCCGCCGAAGAATAAATTGGAGTGTGCCCGAAGTCAACGCGCGGATGTCGTGTCTCAGGTCGTATCACCCGTACGGGTGAGCACCGCCGGCTCGACAGTCGGACGGACGCGCTCGCGGGACCGTGCCACCGTCAGCCGCGCGCCACGCTCACATATGCGGCCAGATGTTCACCCGTGAGCGTCGCGCGCGTCGCCACGAGATCCGACGGCGTGCCCTCGAAGACGACGCGGCCGCCGTCATGTCCGGCTCCGGGACCGAGGTCGATGATCCAGTCGGCGTGCGCCATCACGGCCTGGTGATGTTCGATGACGATGACCGACGTGCCGCCGTCCACCAGGCGATCGAGGAGCGCCAGCAACTGCTCCACGTCCGCCAGGTGCAGCCCGGTCGTGGGTTCGTCGAGCACGTAGACGCCGCCGCGTTCCGCCATGTGGGTCGCCAGCTTGAGCCGCTGCCGCTCGCCGCCCGACAGCGTCGTGAGCGGCTGTCCGAGGCTGACGTAGCCGAGCCCGACATCGGCGAGCCGGTCGAGGATGACGCGCGCCGCCGGGGTCGTTGCCGCCCCTTTGCCGAGAACTCGCGTGCCTCCGACACCGGCATCGCGAGCACCTGGCTGATGTCGCGGCCGCCGAGGTGGTACTCGAGCACCTGGGCCTGGAAGCGCTTGCCTTCGCACTCCTCGCACGGCGTGACCACGCCGGCCATCATCGCCAGATCGGTGTAGATGACGCCGTTGCCGTTGCAGGCCGGACACGCCCCTTCCGAGTTGGCGCTGAAGAGCGCCGGCTTCACGCCGTTGGCCTTCGCGAACGCCGTGCGGATGGGATCCAGCAGTCCGGTATAGGTGGCCGGATTGCTGCGCCGTGAGCCGCGAATCGCGCCCTGATCGATCGCGACGACTCCGTCGCGGCCGGCGACCGAGCCGTGAATCAGCGAGCTCTTGCCGGACCCCGCCACCCCTGTCACGACCACGAGCACGCCGAGCGGGATGTCCACGCTGACGTCGCGCAGGTTGTGCGTACGCGCGCCGCGCACCGAGAGTGCCCCTGTGGGCCGCCGCACCGCGGACTTGAGCGCGGCCCGGTCGTCGAGGTGGCGGCCCGTGAGCGTACCGCTCGCACGCAGGCCCTCGAGCGTGCCCTCGAAACACACGCGGCCGCCGGCGGCGCCGGCGCCGGGCCCGAGGTCCACCACGTGGTCGGCGATGGCGATCGCCTCGGGCTTGTGCTCCACGACGAGCACCGTGTTGCCCTTGTCGCGCAGGCGGCAGAGCAGTTCGTTCATCCGCTGGATGTCGTGCGGATGGAGCCCGATCGTCGGCTCGTCGAACACGTAGGTGACGTCGGTGAGCGACGATCCGAGGTGACGGATCATCTTGGTGCGCTGCGCTTCGCCGCCCGAGAGCGTCCCGGACGGCCGGTCGAGCGACAGGTAGCCGAGGCCGATCTCGACGAACGAGTCGAGCGTGGCCTGGAGGGCGGCGAGCAGCGGCGCGACCGTGGGCGCCTTCACGCCGCGGATCCACGCCGCCAGGTCGCTGATCTGCATGGCGCAGACGTCGGCGATGTTCTTCCCCTTGATCTTCGACGACCGCGCCGGCGCGCTCAGGCGCGTGCCCTCGCAATCAGGGCAGGTGGTGAACGTCACGGCGCGTTCGACGAAGGCGCGGATGTGCGGCTGCAGCGCGTCCACGTCCTTCGACAGGAAGGCCTTCTGGATCTTCGGGATGAGGCCTTCGTGGGTGAGGTTCAGCTTCTCCACCTTCACCTTGCGCGGCTCGTCGTACAGGAACGTGTGGCGCTCCTGCTTCGTGTACTTCCGGATCGGCTTGTCCGGATCGAGCCCGGCCGCCGCGAAGACGCGCACGTACCAGCCGTCGGACGCATAGCCCGGCACGGTGATGGCGCCACCTGCGAGCGACTTCGCTTCGTCCACGATCTGCGCGAGATCGATGTCGTTCACGCGGCCCATGCCCTC
Organism: uncultured Acidobacteriota bacterium; assembly: GCA_902826515.1. GTDB lineage: Bacteria > Acidobacteriota > Vicinamibacteria > Vicinamibacterales > UBA2999 > CADEFD01. The sequence continues at coordinate 24,743 of CADEFD010000007.1, read as the reverse complement.
GCAGCGCGCGCACATGCCGCCGAGGGTGGTGAACTCCTTCTTCTCGGTCTTCCCTTTGCCCGGCCCCTTCTCGATCGTCATGGCGCCCACGGCGCGCACCGACGGCACGTTGAACGAAAAGGCGTTCGACGAGCCGATGTGCGGCGTGCCGAGGCGGCTGAAGAGCAGACGCAGCATGGCGTTCGCGTCGGTGGCCGTGCCCACCGTCGATCGCGCGTTCGCGCCCATCCGTTCCTGGTCCACGATGATGGCGGTGGTCATGCCCTCGAGCACGTCCACTTCGGGACGCGCCAGCGTGGGCATGAAGCCCTGCACGAACGCGCTGTAGGTCTCGTTGATGAGCCGCTGCGACTCGGCGGCGATCGTGCCGAAGACGAGCGAGCTCTTCCCCGAACCCGAGACGCCGGTGAACACGGTGAGGCGCCGTTTCGGAATCTCGACGCTGACGTCCTTGAGGTTGTTGACGCGCGCGCCCTGCACGCGGATCAGATCGTGGCTGTCGCCGGCATGTCGTGGCGGCATGCCGGCCTTTTTCGCCGTGCTCATCGAACGCTCCCTCGGTCAGCGCATCTGCTGGATGCGGATCAGATTGCCCGCCGGATCGCGCACGGCACAGTCGCGCACGCCGTAGGGCTGATCGGTGGGTTCCTGCACGATATCGGCATCGTGCGCCTGCAGGCGTTCGAACGTGCCGGCGAGGTCGGGCGTGGCGAACACGACCATGGCGAACGTGCCCTTCGCCATCATCTCGGCGATCGTGCGCTTCTCGTCGTCCGTGAGGCCGGGTGAGGCCTCCGGCGGGAAGAGCACGATGTTCGTGCCGGGCTGCGACGGCGGGCCCACAGTGATCCAGCGCATGCCCTGGTAGCCGACGTCGTTCCTGACCTCGAAGCCGAGGGTGTCGCGATAGAAGGCCAGCGCGGCCTCGGGATCGTTCTGCGGAAGGAAGCTCGAGTGAATGATGATGTCCATGCGCGACAGTTTAGGAACGCGCGGCGACGCGCGCTTCTCGATTCCTGACCGGACGGGTGATCTGCTTCGCCACGCACGCCGGCAGCCCGGCCGTGGCCTTCGCCGCCTGCTGCCGGTAGAGGCTCGGCGGCACGCCCACGAGTTCGGTGAACCGGGTGCTGAAGGTGCCGAGCGACGAACAGCCCACCTCGAAGCACACGTCGGTGACGTTCATCCGCCCGAGCCGCAGCAACGCCATCGCACGTTCGATGCGCCGCGTCATCAGGTAGCTGTACGGCGACTCGCCGTAGGCACGTTTGAACTGGCGGCTGAGGTGGCCGGCCGACATGCCGGCGTCGCGGGCGAGCGCGTCGACGTCGAGCGGCTCCGCGAAGTCGCGATCCATGCGGTCGCGTACCCGGCGCAGCCGGCGGAGCTCCTCCAGATTCGCGCCCTCGTGCCTGCGGCTCACCCGCCCGATCGTGCCATGCGGGCACGGCGTTGTCGAACGATCCGGTGCGCGGCGATCGGCTGAGGCGGCGCGTTCGCCTATACTCGCGCGCGGCGACCCACGCGGTGAGCCGCTTCGCACGGCCCCTGCGCACTACGAGGCAAAGGAGTCCATCATGCGCCTCAGATCCGTCCTCGCGATCGCGCTCCTGCTGAGTGCACCGGCCCTGGCCCGCGCCCAGGCATTCAACATCCAGGCGGCGGCCGGACCTACCCTCGTGGATCGCGGCTACAGCGTGGCCGGCGGCGCCGGCTGGTCGCCGTGGTCTCGCGTGACGCTGACGCTCGACGCCGAACGCACCGTGCTGTCGACGCGCGTCACGTCAGACGGCCGCGGCGGCGGCAGCACCTTTCGCGGCGGCGCGATGGTGCTCGGCGCGGCCGGCGTGCGCGTGTCGCTCTTCCCGCCGCACCGCCTCACGCCCTACGTCGTCGCCGGTTTCGCCCGCGGCCGATCCACACCCACCGTGAACGACACGTTTCCTGACCGCGTGACGAACACGGTGCGGGCGGTCTTTGCCGGCGGGGGCGTGCAGGCGCCGCTCGGGCCGCATCTGGCGATTTTCGCCGACGCGCGGATGCAGGTGGGGACCGAGGGCGGCGAAACGCTCGCGGTGGCGCCGCTCCGCGCCGGGCTGCGCTGGCGCTTCTGATCGCGCCTCAGCGCTGATACGTGAGCGACAACACGGCGTAGGCCGTGGCCGCGTCGCTCATGAACTTGCCGGGATCCGATTCCGGATCGCGGTCCTTGTTCGGTGAGGCCGCCGGCCATCGGCCCGACGCCTTGTCCTGATGGCGGCGCAGCCAGTCGAGCCCCCTGGCAAGGCGTGGCTCGGACACCGGCACTTCCGCCGCCTGCAGCGCGAGCGTGGCGAGCGCCGTGGCGTAGCCATCGCTGCGCGTATCGGTCGCGGTGTTGTCCACGCGCGTGTAACCGCCGAGCGCCGGCGTGTTCCAGCCGCCGTCGGCCTGCTGGCGCGCGAACGCGGCCTCCACGGTGGCCTGGCGCTGCGCCGGCGTCAGCAGGTCGGGCACCCGGCTCGTCGCCCACACTCCGGTGAGCTGATTGAGCAGCGACACCTGGCCGTGCTGCTTCTGGAAGTAGTCGCGCATCGCCTTTACACGGGCCGCGATCTCGGGCGACGCCGCGTAGCCGCCGGGCGCCGAGCCCACGGCGAGCGCCGCCATCGACGCACCGAAGTAGGGCGAGTTCGGGGATTCCCACGGCTCGAGCTTGAAGTTGAGCCACGTCCACGCGCCGGTCTCCGGCCCGGTCTTCATCTGGAGCGCCCACATCACGTCGAAGGCCGCGCGGGCGTCGTCGCTGAGCGTACCGGCCACGGCGTCGCGCCAGCTGAGCACGAGGGCGTTCATCACGGATTCGATGGCCCGCGACTCGCTCGTCTTCGGAATGCCGCGCGTCTGATCGGGATACCAGGGCTCGACGTCGCGCCAGGCCCGCGCTCGTGCCAGCAGGTTGCCGACGATCTGCTGCTCGCCCGCCGACGGAGCGGACTCGTTCAGCAGCCCGCGCAGCGCCGGCCGCGCCAGCGCATACGGCAGCGTCGTGTGGCACGACATGCAGTAGGTGCCGCGATCGCGGGCGGCATTGGGCCACGTCGTCCACCAGGTGGCCCGCGCGTCGAGGTATCGCGCGGCGGCCGCGGGGTCCCAGCCGGCGCCGTTCGAGGCGCCGGCACGTACGCCGCCGCTCGTCGTGATGACGGCGACAAGGACCAGAGCGGCGGGCAGGAGCAGGCGGAGTGACATGGTCATCTAGGGCCTCGGACCGGGATTCTACCAGCCGCCTCGAATTCCGCGAGACGACGGCGGCGGAGCTGTAGCACCATATCAACCGTGAAGCTGACCGACCTGCGCGGCATCCTGCAGTACATCCCGGAGTTCCGGGAGAAGACCTTCGTGCTGGCGATCGACGGCGAAATCGTGTCGGACGAACGTTTCGCGACGCTGCTCAAGGACATCGCCGTCCTGTGGTCGCTGAACATCCGCGTGGTGATCGTGCACGGCGTGGCGGCGGAGATTCGCCGCCTGGCGGACGAACGCGGCGTCACGGCGTCGAATACCGATGGCACCGGCGCAACGGACGCGCTCACGCTGGGACTCTCCGTCACGGCCTCCAACCGCCTGACGCACGAGATCCTGCAGGGGCTGTCGGCCAACGACCTCAGGGCGGCCTGCACCAACGGCATCGTGGCGCACCCGGTGGGTGTCATCAAGGGCGTGGACCAGCAGTTCACCGGCAGCGTCGAACGCGTGGACATCGGGTTGCTGCAGTCGCTGCTCACCCAGGGCGTCGTGCCCATCGTGCCGCCGCTCGGCTTCGACGGCGAAGGCCGCACCTACCGGGTGAATTCCGACGGCATGGCCGTGGCCGTGGCGGCGCAGCTCCGCGCGGTGAAACTCATCTACGTCACCGCGGCGCCGGGGCTCGTGCACCGCGGGCAGCCGATCCGCCAGATGATGGTGGCGCAGCTCGGCGATCTCGTGCAGAAGGATCCGGCCGGGTTCGAAGGCGAGCACCTGTCGAAGGCGCAGCACGCGGTGCGCGCGTGCGTGGGCGGCGTGCCGCGCGTGCACGTCATCGACGGCACACTCGACGAGGGCCTGCTCGGCGAGGTGTTCTCGAACCACGGCTACGGCACGCTCATCCACACGAACGAGTACGAGAACATCCGGCCGGCGGAGCGGCGCGACATCGGCGCCATCCAGTCGCTCACGCGGCAGGGCGTCGAAGCCGACGAACTCGTGAAGCGCACGCGGAGCAGCATCGAGCAGCAGCTCGGCGACTACGTGATCTTCGAGATCGACCGCAATCCGGTGGGCTGCGTCGCGCTGCACGTGGACCGCGACCGCAACCAGGGCGAGCTGGCCTGCCTCTACGTGAGTTCGGCGCACGAGAACCAGGGCATCGGCCGCAAGCTCATCCAGTTCGTGGAGAACCGCGCCCGCCAGCAGGGGCTGGACCGCATCCTGGCGCTCTCGACGCAGGCCTTCAACTACTTCAGCGCCAAGGGCGGCTTCGTGGAAGGCACGGTGGACGACCTGTCGCCGGGCCGCCGCGAACGCTACGAGAAGAGCGGCCGCAACTCGAAGGTGCTCGTGAAGCGGCTCTCGTGAGCCGCATCACGCTTCCGACGGCCGCGTGAGTTCGCCGAGCAGCCGGACCAGGGCGTCCGGATCCACGGGCTTCAGCAGATGGTGGTCGAAGCCGGCGAGCGTCGTGCTCCGGCGGTCGTCGTCGCGGCCCCATCCCGTCAGCGCGATGATCACCATGTGCGGGCCCCACGGCAGCGACCGCATGCGGCGACAGACGTCGCGGCCGTCGAGGTCGGGCAGGCCCAGATCGACGAGCGCCACGTCGGGTCTGAACGGCTCCACCTCCCGGATCGCCGCTTCGCCCTCGTAGACCGTGCGGACGTCACAGCCGGCGGATTCGAGCAGCAGCGAGATGACATCGGCCGCATCGGCGTTGTCGTCCACCACGAGGACGCGCTGGCGCAGGGCTTCGGCGGGTGACGGGCCGCGCTTCGGCGCCGCCACCTGCGCCACCGGCAGGATGGGCAGACGCACGGTGAACGTGCTGCCGCGGCCCACCCCCTGGCTTGCGGCGTCGATGGTGCCGCCGTGGAGTTCGACGAGCCGCCGGGCGAGCGCAAGGCCGATCCCCAGACCGCCGGAGCTCGCGTGGTCGCTGGCGTCGATCTGCGTGAACAGACCGAACACCGACGTCAGGTGTTCCGTGGAAATGCCCGCGCCGGTGTCGCGCACGGCGACCACGGCCGTCAGGTCGTTCACCTCGACGTCGATCGTGATCGTGGTCTGCGGCGGACTGTACTTGGCGGCGTTCGTGAGCAGGTTGCCGAAGACCTGGGTCAGTCTCGCCAGATCGCCGTCGAGGACCACCGTCTCAGTGACACCCCGCACGGACAGCACCTGCGTGCGCTGCTCGATGAGCGGCGCCGCGACCTCGATGGCGGCGGCCAGCACCTCACTGAGGCTCACCTGCGCTCGCCGCAGCGTGAGGATGCCGCGCGACAGGCGCGAGACGTCCAGCAGATCGTCGAGCAGCCTCGCCATGTGCGCCACCTGGCGGTCGATCACGTCGCGGCTGCGCATGAGCAGCGGATCCGACGTCTGGCAGGTCTTGAGCAGCGCGGCCGCCGTCCGGATGGGCGCGAGCGGGTTGCGCAGCTCGTGCGCGAGTACCGCCAGGAACTCGTCCTTCTGCCGGTCGGCCTGGCGCAACTGCTCCTCGGCCGTCCGGCGGTCACTCACGTCCACGAGGGCGCCGAACCACTCCTTTACATCGCCACTCGCGCTGCGCACGGGCGCGGCCGTGGTCCGCATCCAGCGCCACTCGCCGTCATGGCGGCGCAGGCGATGTTCGTTCTCGTACGGCGTGCCGCGCCGCATGGCCTGCCGCCAGCGCGCGCCGGCGTCGGCGGCGTCGTCGGGATGGATGGCCTGCATCCAGCCGTCGCCCAGCATCTCACCGGCCGTCTGACCGGTGAAGGCCATCCAGGACGGCTGCGGCTCCACGTGCCGGCCATCGGGCGGCGACGTCCACGTGACCGCGCTCGTGGCGTCGAGCAGCGTCCGGTAGCGCAGCTCGCTGGCGCGCAGGTCGGCCTCGTGGCGCTGCCGTTCCGACAGGTCGTAGAAGTGGCACACGACACCGGCCCGGCCATCCGGAAGAATCGTCCGCTCGATCTTCCAGTCGTAGGCCTCCGTGTCGCCGCTGTCGGCGCGTTGTTCCACGGTGCGGCTGGCGTGATACGGCGCGCCCGTCGCCAGCGTGCGGCGGAACTGGTGCAGCACCTCGCCCGCAAACGGCTCGGGCCAGAGGAAGTGCATCACGTCGTCGAAATCGCGGCCGAGCAGCGGCCGCACGTTCTGGAACACCTTCTGCGCACCGGCGCTCACGAGCACGAGGCGGAAGTCCGCATCGACGGCGTAGACGCCGAAGGGCGACTGCTCGACGAGCTGGCGGAAGCTGTGGCCGGCGATCCGCAGGGCCTCCTCGCCGCGCTTGCGTTCGGTGATGTCGAGGGCCGCGCAGGTCACGCCGATGACGTCGCCGGCGCTCGTCGCATCCGGCTGGACGATGAGATCGAAGGTGTGGGTCAGGCCGCCGTGCCGGACGTGGACTTCAGCGCGCGTTCGCGCGCCGGTCTCGATCACCTGCCGTTTGACCGCTCGAGATGGAGGGCATCCTCGGCGCACGGGAGCAGATCGACGTCCCGCCGGCCGACGACGTCCTGCGCGGCGTACCCGAGCGAGGGATTGTGAATCCAGGTGTAGCGCAGGTGCCGGTCCTGCGTGAACAGGACGACCTGCGAGGCTTCGACCGCGGTCTCGAGACGCGCCCGCGTCAGCTCGAGTTCGGCGTTGCGGGCCTGCAGCGCGTCTTCCGCGGCGCGCCGTCGCGACATGTCCTGCACGATGGCCGTGTAGCGCGCCGGCCGCCCCTCTTCATCGCGGATGACGTTCATCGTCACCTGGGCCCAGACCACGGTGCCATCGGCGCGGACGAACCGTTTCTCGACGTCGTCGTCCTCGGCGTCGCCGCTCAGCAGCCGCCGCATGGCGTGACGGTCGCGCGCCTGGTCGGCCGCATGGGTGATGTCGAGCACGCTGCGCGCCAGCAGTTCCTGGCGCGTGTAGCCCACGAAGCGGCACATCGCGTCGTTGACCTGCAGGAACCGTCCGGTGGCGGGGTCGAGCTGCACCTTGCCCACGCTGCTGATGCTGAACATCGCGCGGAACGTGGCTTCGCTCTCCTGAAGGGCCCGTTCCGTGCGTTTGCGCGCGGTGATGTCGCGGGTGATGACCGAGACCGCCTGGGGCCGGCCGTCGATGCCGCGGACGGCCGACGCCGTCAGCACGACGTCGAACCGCGTGCCGTCACGCCGGCAGCAGACCGTCTCCAGATGCGCCACGGTCTGGCCCTCGAGCACCCGCCGGGTGACGTCGGACGCGTCGTCGGCACACTCCGGCGGCGTGATCCGCGCGATGCCGCCTCCCACGAGTGCCTCGGCCGGCCAGCCGAAGAGGCGTTCGGCGCCGCGGTTCCAGCTGAGCACCACGCCGTCGCTGTCGTAGGAATAGATCGCATCGTCGGACGATTCCACGATGGCGGCGAGCCGGGCCTTCGCGTCGAGCAGATCCCGGATCTCGTACTGGCGGCGCCTGGACCGCAGCGCCACGTCGACGGCCCGGAGCAGCGTGGCGGCTCTGAGCGGCCGGTCGAGCAGCGTCACGCCGCCGGCCGCGGAGGCGGCAAGGTCGAGCAGATGCGCGATGCGCGGCTCGCCGCCGCTCGTCAGGATGATGAGGGGCAGCGACGACCAGGGCGGCTGATCGCGGAGCTGATCGAAGAAGGCGTCTGCCTGCACGCCGTCGAGCGCCTCATCGGTCAGCACGAGTGCGCCCGCGCCCTCGTGCATGCGCTGACGCAGCTCCGACATCGAGGTGCAGACCTCGCAGGCCACGTCGTGCGCGCGCAGCAGCGTGGCAATCGCCGAGCCGTCCCGCCCGACCGGGGCAAGGGCGACCACACGCTCGTCGACATGGCCAGCGGTCATCCCGCTCACTCGATCATCTGCGAGAGGTCGCCGCGGAACGACGGCAAGCCCGTGAGGACGCCCTGAAAGTCAGTGAGCGGTTCTCCGATGCGCATCCCCACGTGCGGGACCAGGGCGAGCTCGCGAATTGCGGTCTCGTGCGGACCGCTGCGCTTCTTGATGACCGATACCGCCTTCCGGACGTGGCCCGCGGCTTCGAAGTAGCGCGCGCTGATGACGGTGTCGGCCAGGTAGCTCAGGTCGACGGGCGCCTCGGCCGCCGCGACCAGTCCATGCTGGGCGAGCACGAAGATCGTCACGACGCCCTGCTGATTCAGATAGGCGGAGAGTTCGTGCAGCTGGTTGTTCATATACGACTCGCCCGGCATGGCGTTGAGGTAGCCGTTCAGCGTGTCGATGACCACCAGCCGGCAGCCGCCTTCAACGGCCCGGGCGATGCGGCACGCAAACTCGCCCGGCGACAGCTCGGCCGGGTCCACCTGCTGCAGCGTGATGAGCCCGCTCTCGACGTGCTCCGAGAGCCGCAGGCCGAGGGCATCGGCGCGCGCGAGCACGATGCCGCGGGTCTCGTCGAACGCGAACAGCTGGCTCCGCTCGCCCTGCGCGGCAAGCGTCGCGGCGTACTGCAGCGCCATGGTGGATTTGCCGGTGCCCGCCTGGCCCAGGATGAGGGTCGTGGTGCCGCGATCGAGCCCGCCGCCGAGCAGGGCGTCGAGTGCCGGCACGCCGCTCGACACCGCCTCGCGCGTAAATGCCACGTGATGCTCCGCGGGCACGAGCCGCGGGAACGTGCGGATGCCGCCCTTCTCGATCGCGTAGTCGTGATACCCCTCGCGGAACGACACGCCCCGCATCTTCTGCACGCGGATTCGGCGGCGCGCCCGGCCGTAATCGGGCGCCAGCTGCTCCATCTCGATGACGCCGTGGGTCAGGCTGAGGATGTGCGGGTCGGCGCCCCAGCGGGCGTTGTCCATCTTGTCGTCGAGCAGCAGCACCGTGCTGCCGAGGGCCGCAAACGCCTGCTTCAGGCTGAGGAGCTGGCGTCGATAGCGCAACTGGGTGTCGCCCATCAGCCGGAACTCGGAGAGCGAGTCGAACACCACGCGGGCCGGCTGGATCTTCCTAGCCTCGTCGATCACGAGCTGCGCCACGCTGTTCAGCTCCAGCTCCGAGGGGTGGAACACCGTCGTCTGGGCATCGGGTGTGAGGAGGGCCTCGATGGCCGACAGCTCGAGCAGCGGGACCTTGTCGAGCGTCCAGCCGTGCGATCGCGCCACCCGCTCCAGTTCGGCGCGGGTCTCCGACAGCGTGATGTAGAACACCGACTCGCCGCGCGACAATCCCTCGAAGAGGAACTGCAGGGCCAGCGTGGTCTTACCGGAGCCCGGGTCGCCCTGCACGAGGTAGAAACATCCCGCGGGCAGGCCTCCACCAAGGATGTTGTCGAGGCCCTCGACACCGGTCGGCGCCAGCGAATCAGCGATCTGCGCGTTCATCACACCCCCAGGAACAGACATCGAGGCGGGCGGCGTCAGACGCGCGAGGCCCGCCGTACCCTTCAGGACGCCGACGGCACGGGCTGGTTGTAGGCGCGGGCCGTGACCGCCGACACGAGCGGCGCGGCCCAGCCGAGGTCGAGGTCGGACACCGCCCGCGACGGCGACGGACCAGGCACGGCGTTCGGCAGCACGCGTCGTGACACGGCCTGGAGCCCCGCCGCCGTGAGCTCGGGCGCGAGCGTATTCGCGGCGTGCTGCAGGCGCGCCTGCCACCCCGGCATCACCACCGCCCGGCGTCGTCCCGCGGCCATCACGATCTCGCCGGCGGCGCGCATCGCATGTTGTGACGTCAAGGGCGTGGCCGACAGCGCCGCGAACCACCGGGCTTCGGCGACGTGGTCTCCCCGCACGCGGACGTTGCCCACCGAGCCGGTGCGCATCAGGCCCGGGGTGGCGAGTGTGACCCACACGCCATCACCGGCGAGTTCCGCGCGCAACACTTCAGACAGCCCGGCCAGCGCGAACTTCCCGGCGCAGTAGGGCGCGAGGTGCGGCACGCCGACGCGGCCGCCGATCGACGAGACGTTGATGATGTGGCTGATCGGCTGGCGGCGCAGCCACGGCAGGGCGGCGCGGATGACATGCAGCGGTCCCCAGAAGTGCGTGTCGAGCGACTCGGCAAAATCGCTCAGTTCCGCGTTGTCGAACGGCATCGCCGTGATGACGCCGGCGTTGTTCACGACGGCATCGAGACGCCCGTGGCGCGCCACGACCGCGGCAACGAGCGACTCGACCGCCTCGCGGTCGCGCACGTCGACGACATATGCGTGAATCTCGGCGCCGGGGAGTCGGAGCCGGTCCACGGCGCGATCGAGCTGGTCGCCATGCCGCGCCGCGAGCCAGACGATGGCGCCGCGGTCGGCAAAGCAGCGGGCCAGTGCGAACCCGAGGCCGCGCGCGCCGCCCGTGATAAGCACGACGCGGCCCTGCCACGACGGCAGCCTCGACCGTCGGGAACCGTGGAAGACCGCGAGGGCGCCGGCGGTCAGCGCGGCGAGCCCCCACAACGAACGAGTGTGATGCGTGCCCACTGACACGCCAGTGCTTCAAACGGTATGCCGCGTTTACGGACGCCCTGCGAGGGTCGCGAGAACGCCGCCTGCCCAATCTGAGTAGGCGGCTACCCACCCGGCGGGAATTTCGCGGCACGCGCGGGCGGCGCAATTCATGCACCGCTCCGGGCATGTCACGCACCGGATCACTGCGCGGTCTGGCCTTCTGGCTCGTACTCACCATCGGCGGCGGCGCGCTCGTCGGCTACCTGAGCAACAGCGGCATGAGTCCGTGGTACGCCACGCTCGACAAGCCCTCGTGGACGCCGCCGCCGTGTGTTCGGGCCCGTGTGGACGACGTTGTACGCGCTGATGGGCACCGCGGCCTGGATGGTCTGGATGCGCACGGGCCAGCGGGTCGACGCCGCGGCCATCCGGCTGTTCCTCGCGCAACTGACGCTGAACTTCGCGTGGTCGTTCCTGTTCTTCGGCCTGCAGCAGCCAGGGCTGGCGCTCGTCGAGATCCTCGTCCTGGGGTCTTCATCGCGCTGACGATTCTGCTGTTCTCGCGACAGAGCACCGTGGCCGCCGCCCTGCTCGTGCCGTATCTGTTCTGGGTGACCTACGCGACTGCGCTGAACGCGGCCATCGTCCGCGCGAACTGACCAGCCGCACTTCACGCGCGGAGCATCGCCTCGTACGCGCGCCCGGGCACGGCCGGCACGTGCTGGTCGATGGCGTGTGACCACAACGCGTAGTTCTCGTCGCTTGGATGCAGACCATCCCGTGCGAAGAACCGCTCAGGCTCGCGGACGGTCGGGTCGGCTTCCGGTTTCCGGTAGAGGTCGACGTACACCACATGGGTGCCCGGGATGCGCCAGCGGAGGACGTCGCGCACCCGGCGCGACTGGGCGCCGAACCACCACGACCAGGGCACGGGCAGAGCCGGCGCGAGTGCCAGGTTCCCGCCCGTGACGATGACCGTATGGCGGGCGACGAGGCAGGCCGCCGCCACCAGCCGGTCGACAGACTCTTCCAGCTCGGGCGAGGGCGTCGCATGCAGCGCGTCGTTCCCGCCTGTATGCACGATGAGCAGATCGTAGGGGTGACCGGCGACGGTCCGCGGCGCAGTGCGGCGCCGAAGCCGTGACACGAGGCGGGCGACATCGGCGGTGCGGCTGCCGACCACCGCGAGATTGCCGATCGACCAGTCGGGGTGCGCCGCGGCGAGGCGCCCGGCCACAGAGTATACGGGGCTGCTGGCCCCCACACCCACGCCCGAGCTGTCGCCGACCACGAGCACCCGCATGCCGCCTTGCCGGCGGCGAACGAACCGGCGCGGGCAGGCGGCCAGGCCGCGTCCGCGCGCGATGGTCCGGATCATCGGCGCGGCGAGGGTCGCCGCCGCGGCGGCGACCGCCGCCCCCGTGAGCCCGCTCGCGCGCATCAGCCGAGCGACCGCGTCTCGGCCGTGATCCCCGGGACCGCCGGCTGGTTCCGCACGACCAGCAGCAGGATGGCGGCAAGACCTACCAGCGTGTAGACCGCGCGGCTCGCGGCCGTCTCCGGACCGCCAAACAGCTCGGCCACCAGATCGAACTGGAAGAGGCCCACGAGACCCCAGTTCAAGGCGCCGACCACCACCAAGCCCAGTGATATCCAGTACGTCGTCGACATCGTCCACTCCCCTCTCGGTGCAAGTACGTCAGTAGCCAGGACGCAGGTTGAAACTGAAGACCCATCCCTTCCGGGTACGGTCGAACGGCCGCGCCATCGCCAGCTCGACGATCGCGTAGCCGAAGGCGTTCACGCGCACGCCGGCCCCGGCGCTGCGCACCACATCGCGAACGCCGCCGGCAAACGACGGACGAATCGTGGACGTCCAGGCCACGCCGGCATCCGAGAAGAGAAATCCTTCGATGGGAATCGGGCCGTAGTGATACCGGCCCGTCCAGACGCCGAGCAGCGGGAACCTGAGCTCGGCATTGGCAAGAAGCAGCCGCGATCCGAAGAGCGCATCGAACTCCGGGCAGGTCCGCGTCGTGGCATCACAGTCGTTCACCGCATCGAACGAGCCCGCGTCGTAGCCGCGCACGAGCGCCGGGTACCCCAGGAACAGTTCCGACAGGCGCGGGTCTTCGGCGCCGCCGCCGAACCGGGCCAGGTGCATGGCACGGACGGCCAGCGTCACGGGCCGCACGACCGGCACGTACCGCCGGTAGTCGAGCGTGACACTCGTGAACCGGAGCGATCCGACCGACGGCGCCACCTCGAAGCGGTACCGCTGGCCGGTGATCGGGCTCGTCGGACCGAAGGTCGACTGGTCGTAGACGAGGGCGGCGCTCGCTTCCGCGAAGGTCAACGCGCCGGGGGCCGCCAGATCCTGCTCGCTGTCGGTCAGCAGTTCGCCGGACGACAGGTCGAACGTGCGGCTCGTGACTTCGCGGCTGAATCCGAGGCGTCTGCCGCCGGCCTGGAACTCGACCCGCATCGCTCGGCTGAACGGATACGCCACGATGCCGCGCAGCTCGGTGTCGGTCTGCCTGAAGACTTCCTGATCTTCGCGAACCACGAGACGGCCGTCGCTCGTCGTGTCGAGTGTCTGGCTGATGGCGCCGGAGGCGTACGGCAGACGCAGGGCCGCGGCGCCCCAGTTCCAGCGCGAGGAGCGATTCACGTACAGCACCTGTGCGCCGATGTCGCGCACGCCGCCGTTGGCGCTCACATAGGCACCGAGGTTGTGGTCTCCGAGCATGTCGCTGAACTGCAGGCCCACGCCGCCGCCGAAGGTGGCGCCGTAGCGGCCGGACACCCCGACGCCGCCGCCGGCCCCGGCGAGATCGAGCGACAGCGACGGGCGATAGGGCTCGACCGTGGCCGGCAGGTCGGCCGGTGTGGCGCGAGCGGTCGTGCCGGGCAACACGTCGCCGGCCCGGCTCGCCGTTGCGAACAGGCGGGCGCGCGTACCCGAGGTGCCGGCCGGCACCTCTGCAGCCCCGGTCCAGGCATCGGCCTCGAGCACGCGCAGGTCGTACCCGCCGTTGCGCAGCACGCCGAACGCCAGGCGGCGCGCCTCGGGCGCGTAGGAGATGGCGGGACTGCCGCTCGTGATGCCGGACACCGCGGTCACGACGTCGGTGACCTGCTGGATGCGGCCATCCGCCAGGCGCTGACGATAGATGTTCGGCGCGCCATCCGGCGAGGCCACGAAGAACAGATGCGTGCCGTCGTCGTCCCACTGCGGGTTGAGGTGCCCGCCGGTCTCGAAGGCCAGACGCCGGTCCACGCGGCCGCCGCTCGCGGCGATGGTCGCAAGACGCCAGTCGCCGAAGGTCAGGGCATCGAGGCGCGAGGAAAACCGATCGGTCACGAACACCAGCGACCGGCCATCCGGCGACCAGGCAGGCTGCAGGTCGGCGTACGCGTCGTCGGTGAGGCGCCGCACCGCGCCGTCGTCGAGCGTCACGACGTAGAGGTCTGAGACGCCGCCCGAGAGGCCGCTGAACGCGATGGCACCGCCGTCCGGGGCCCACGTGGGATGCCACGCTTCATCCACCGCGTCGATTCGCAGTTCGCGATCCGGCCCGTCCGCCATGCTGACGATCGACAGGACGGCGCGGCCGCCGGTGATGGTGGTGTAGGCCAGCCGCTGACTGCTGCGATCCCAGGCGCCGGCCGACGCGGTGAAGTTCAGGCTCTCGATGTGCGGGTCGGTGTCACTCGTCGTCACGCGGCGCACCACGCGTCCGGTCGCTGCCTCGGCCACGTAGAGGTCGATCGAGAACAGCCCCCGCTCGGACAGGAAGGCGAGCCAGCGGCCATCGGGACTGAGCGCCGGGGCGACGTTCAGCGTGCCGCGGGAATCGCTGCCGCCCACCACGGTGCGCGCACGCGCCGCTGAGTCGCGCCGGCCGCCATGACGTTCGCGAATCGCGGCGTGCCACGCCCGCGAGAGGTCCGCGATATCGCGACCCGTGGCCGCTTCGATCGCCGATACAACATCACCCGAACGCGCGGCGGCGACATAGGCGGAGCCGACGATCTCATCGCCGAAGCGCGCGGCAAGGTACGCCCAGGCGGCGTGCCCGGCCCGGTAGGGAAAGAGCGCGGGGTCGTCGAGCTCGTCGAATCCCGGCAGTGCTTCCCGCGTGGCGAGGTCGCGCAGCCAGGCCGCCGTGTGTGCATCGTCGTTGCCGAGCGACAGGTATTCGGCCATGCCCTCGATGAACCAGAGCGGCAGGGCGCCGATGCGCTCGCCCCCCGCGGCGTACTGGAAGGCGTGCACCAGCTCATGTCCCAGCACGTGGCTGGTTTCGCCGAGCGAGGCGGCAAATGGCAGCGCCATGCGGCGCTTCAGCGATTCGGTGACGCCGCCAGTGCCTTCGCCGATGAGGCCGCCCACGATCTGCGTCTGCGTGAAGTGCGGATGACTGGCGTAGAGGACGAGCGGCTGCCGGCCCGGCAGGCCGAAGCCGAGCGTGGTCGTGAGGCTGGCGCGCCACTGCTCGACCAGGCGCGCGGCCAGGCGCACGGCGTCGGCTTCTTCCGGATAGTGATAGATGTCGAAATTCGGGGTGGCCAGCACCTGGAACCGCAGGCGCTCGTACTGCACTTTGTTCTGGCCGAAATACTGGCCCGAGGCGCGCACGGGCAGCGCGGCGAGCAGGCAGACGAGCAGCGCGATGCGATGAGTCATGATGACGCCCGGTAGTCGGACCAATAGATTCGTCACGAGGCCCGGCCCATCCGCCTCCGCGGACGAGCCAGGCCATGGCCATGTGAGCCTACGAGGCGCCGCCGGATGCGCCCGACGTCGTGCCCTTCGAACGGTTGCTGTCCTTGCCGCTGCCCGACGACGAGTCGGCGTCCTTGCCCTGCTGGCCGCTGCGGCCGCTCTGGGTCGAGCTGCCGCCCGACTGGCCCGCCGACATCGACGACTCGCGGCTGACGCGCAGGTTGTTGATGACGTCCTTCACGCCCGGCACGCTCTCGACACATTCCTCGGCAGCGCGCTTCTGTTCACGGCTCGTCACCGTGCCCGAAAGCGTGAGTTCGCCGCTGCTGACCTCGATCGAGATCTCGGTGGCGTCGACCTGGTGGTCCTGTTCGAGACGATCGGACGCGTCTTCGCGCACCCGCTCGTCCGAGCGCTTGTAGCCCTTGGGGCCGCGGCCGGCGTAACTCTCCTGCGACTGCGAGCCCGTCTGCGAGCCCATGCCGCCGCCGGACGACGACCATGACGGGCCAGAGCGGCCCTGCGGCCAGCTGCCGGCGCCGCGCTGGCCGCCGGAGCTGCCGGAATCGCTGCCATATCCGCTGCCGAACGATGAGCCGAAGCCCTGACCGCCGCGGTAGCTCTCGAGGTCGTCCTGATAGCCGCCGCCGAGCTGGCGGGGCCTGCCCCACTGCCGCCCGCCGTTCTCCTGACGGCCGCCGGGGAAGCCGCCGGGGAAGCCACCGGGGTTACGGCCGGCCCACGGCGCATCGTCATACCCACCGGACGTCTGCCCGTCGCTCCATGGCTGATCGCCGTTCTCGCCGCCGCCGGCGCTCTGCGACCACCCGCCGTCGCGTTCCGAATCCCGCCAGCCGCGATCGCCCTGATACGAGGGGTCCTGCGACTGCTGTCCGCGCGCGCCCTGCCCGGGGCGTCCATCCTGTCCGTAGCCCTGCGGCCTGTCGCGATTTCCCTGCCGCATCGCGTCCTGCTGTCCCTGTCGAAACTGATCTGCCATCACTGCCTCCATCACGCGCCTGGCTGAGTCCATCGCTGCGCGGGTACAGCCATGGCCAGTGCAAGTGCGCTGCCACGCCGATCGATGCGAGCGACGCACGCAACGACGGCGGGCGCTCAGCGATGGCGCGCGTGGCGGCACGGCGTCACGCGCGGCGCTGCCCAGTTGTGGATGCACGCTACACAGCTTCGCGACCTTCGTACATCAGGGATCTCCCGCATCACGCTTGTCCTGTCGTGAGGATCGCGGCGTGAACGTGTGTGGCGTGCTTCCTGCACGTCGTCCAGTGGATGCATCGCGCAGGGCGATGCGAATTCAGGAGGACAGTCGTGACGACGCATTCACTCTCCGCCATGCTCAGCGCCGCGGTGGCCGCAACCGCCATCAGCGCGTATGCACAGACGCCGACACCGACCACGAAGCCGGATCAGCAGCCGCGATCCGCGCAGAGCCCCATCACCGTGACCGGGTGCCTCAAGCCGTGGGATCAGTCCATGGGCACGCTGCCGCGCGAAGGTTCCGCCACCGCGCCGTCCACTGGCGCTGCCGGCAGCGCCGCCGCCGGCACGCGGTATGTCCTCACCGACGTGCAGAACAGCGGGTCATCGACAGGCACGCCGTCGACGCCGTCCACCAGCACGCCGAGCATGTCGGCACAGACGGGCGCCCGCCGCTACGTGCTGGCCGCAGGTTCAGGCGTGAATCTCGCCGGGCACGTGCATCACACGGTGCGCGTGACCGGCACGCTGGATCAGTCGTCGATGGCCGGGGATCGCGCCACGACGGGCCAGGGCGGCGAATCGTCGGAGGGGCGGATGGGCGCGGGCGCGTCCGGTCCGCTCACGACACTCACGGCCACGTCGGTGACGATGGTCAACGCGACCTGCAGCGCTACGAAGTAGTCCGGCCGCTGCTCGTCCGGGGACCGGCACTCCGGACGAGCGGCGGTGCATGTCGCACTCTCGCGGCATGCCTGTTGCACCTGTCACGCGCATGCAGCACCCGGTTGACACACTCCCCCTCGGGGCCGACATCCTCTGCTTCTCGCACCGCCGCTGGTCGTTCGTCTACCAGCGCCCGCAGCACCTCATGAGCCGCTACGCCATCAGCCAGCGCGTCTTCTTCATCGAGGAGCCGGTGCGGACGGAGGCCACGGCGCCGTCGTGGGGGCTGTCAGCACACGGCGGCGTCACGGTTGCCGTGCCGCAACTCCCGCTGTCGGTGTCCGGCGCCGCCGTCACACAGACACTGCGCGACCTGGTCGATGCGCTCATCCGGCGCGAACGGCTGACCCGTTTCATCGCGTGGTACTACACGCCCGCGGCCCTGCCCTTCACCGCGCACCTCGTACCGGTTGGCGTGGTCTACGACTGCATGGACGAACTGGCGGCGTTCAAGGGCGCGGACCCGGGCCTGCCACGCCTCGAGGCGCAGCTGATGGCGGTGGCAGACGTGGTGTTCACCGGCGGCCATTCGCTCTACGAGGCCAAGTGCTACCTGCACGAGAACATCCACGCCGTGCCGAGCAGCGTCGATACCCGTCACTTCGCGGCGGCGCGCCATCTGCACGACGACCCCGACGACCAGCGGCACATCCCGTCGCCGCGCCTCGGCTATTTCGGCGTGCTCGACCAACGACTCGATGTCGCGCTGCTCGCGGGCCTGGCGCGCGTCCGTCCCGACTACCACTGGGTGCTCATCGGGCCGGTCGTCAAGATTGACCCGGGCGAGCTGCCGACCGCACCGAACATCCACTACCTCGGCCCGAAGGCCTATGAGGACCTGCCGGCCTACATCGCCGGCTGGGATGTGGCGCTCCTGCCCTTCGCGGTCAACGAGGCGACCCGCTACATCAGTCCCGCAAAAACGCCCGAATATCTGGCCGCGGGCAAGCCCGTGGTGTCGACGCCCATTCGTGACGTGATCCGCATATACGGCGAGCGCGACCTGGTGCGCATCGCCGCCGACGTCGACGCGTTTGCCCGCCACTGCGACCGGGCGCTCACCGAACCGCCGGAGCCCCGCCGGGTACGGGCCGATGTGATGCTCCGCGGCATGTCGTGGGATCGCACCTGGGCACGCACGGCGGAACTCGTGCGGCAGACGCTCCAGGCCCCGGCGCCCGCTGCCGGCACGGGACCGACAGCCGAAGCGCCGACGTCTGACCAGGACGCCGCCACGGACTTCACGCACGCGACCCGCGCGCGTTGACCGACGCCGCCCGCGCCTCTGCCGGCCACAGGCTCGCATGGTCACCGAGCCACTGCCGCGTCGCGGCGTAACGCATCAGTTCGTCCCGGCCGTGCAGGCCCAGCTTGCGCATGGCGTGGGTCTTGTGCGCCTCCACCGTGCGGGGGGAAATGCCGAGGCTGACGGCAATGGCCTTGTTGCTGTGGCCGAGTGCCGCGCGCTGCAACACATCCAGTTCGCGTCGGCTCGGCGTCGGGTCGGAGTCGCAGACGCCGTCGAGCGCCGGGTCGAGAAAGTGTTCGCCGCGAGCGATCGCGTGAACCGCCTGCTCCAGGGTCCCGAAGCCGCTCTGCATGAGCACGTAGGCGGCGCCCCCCGCGGCCAGCGCGTCGCCCACCAGGCGGGGATCATTCAGACGGCTGAGCACGATCACGGCCGCGTCCCTAGCGGCGGCGCGGATGCGTGGGATGAGCGACATTCCGCCGCCGCCGGGTAGCGCGAGGTCGAGCACGACGATACGGGCGTCAAGGCCCGGCATACGGGCCACGAGCGACTCGGCGTCGGCCGCCTCGGCCACGACCTCGATGCCCGGTGCATGCGCGAAGAGCGCGCACAAGCCGTCGCGCACGATCGCGTGAGGGTCGGCAATCACGAGCCGGATCGGCTCGACGTCGCGTCGTTCGGGCAGGGCGCCGGGGGAAGTCACGCGTCGTGGCTGTCGAGGGGAATCGCAGCACCCACATTGGGTAGCGCGCTGCCAGCGGCTGACACGCGGTTGACCACCGCGTGGACGCGCTGCCGTCGACAACCCGTGTCTTTGCACAACACACGCCACTCCGGGGCGTCTCCGCGGACGGCACGGACGTTGCTCCCAATGAGGCGGGGAGGGTCTCAGACATGACCTATCCAGATCAGGCGAGCAACACGACGACCGGCGACGGCGACATGAGCGGAGAGACGCTGGGCGATCGCCTCGGCGACGCGGCGGCGAGTGCGGCCAATACCTTCGGCGAGGCGCGCACCGCCGCCACCGACACGGTCAAGCAGGCGGCCGATTATCTGCGCGAGACCGAGATGGAGAGCATGGTGGCCGACGTCGAGTCGATGGTCAAACGCCATCCCGGTCCGGCGCTCGTCGTGGCCGGCGTGCTCGGCTTCATGGTCGGCCGCACGCTGAGCCGCTGAGCCAATGAGCGCGCCCGAACGTTCCATCGCCCGCATCCTTCGGGAGATCCTCGACGCCCTGCAGGACCTGCTGCGCGCGGAGATCGCGCTCGCCCGGCAGGAGGTCACCGAAGACCTCGGACGTGCCCGTACAGCCGTGGCGGCGCTCATCGCCGGCGCGTTGGCCGGTCTCATCGGCGGCGTGTTCCTGCTGTGGGCGGTCGTGTACGCGCTGTCGCTGCGGCTGCCGCTGTGGGGGGCCGCGGGCACCGTGGGCGGCGTGCTCGTCGTTGCCGGCGCAGTGCTGGTGTCGCGCGGGCTGGGTCGGTGGCGCCGCGTCTCCTTCGGACCCGAGCGCACCGTGGCCACCATCAAGGAGAACGTCGCATGGCTGAGTCAGTCGTCGAAGTAGAGGCCCGCATCAGGCGGGCGCGCCGTCGTCTCGGGGACCACCTGCAGGAGCTGCAGGAGCAGGTCAACGCCGCCACCAACTGGCGGCGGCACATGGCGCGCTCGCCGCATCTCTGGCTGGGAGCGGCGTTCGTGACCGGCTTCGTCCTGTCGGGAGGCACGGGTCAGGGACGCGGGCGCGTCGCCAGGGCCCTGAAAGCGCAGACCGGTACCGAGACGTTCGACCGGTTCGTCGGAGCGCTCAGCGCGCTCGCGGTGAACCGCGGCAAGGACTACATGGAAGCGCGGCTGCCGGGCTTCAGCCGCGCCTTCGACCACGCCGGCCGGCACTGACGGTGACGGCCGATTCCACGTTCATCAACGGGAGGTTGTGATGCTGGTGCTGCTCCTGATTCTTCTGCTCCTCTTCGGCGGCGGCGGGTTCTACTTCGGCGGTCCGCGATACGGGGGCGGGCTCGGCGGACTCGTGCTCATCATCCTCGTCATCTACCTGCTCACCGGAGGCGGCGGCCGCCTGTAAGGGTCCATGACGCTCAGTGAGTACCGGCTGGTTCTCACCACGCTGACACCGGCCCAGCGGGCGACGTTCGCCGAATGGGAGGAGGCCGTCGAGTCGGTCGAGGGCAACCTCGCCGCACTCGCCACGGCGCCCGATCGGGAACGCTACGAACGCGGCGCGGTGTTCCACCTGCGGGCGGCCGGCGTGCACAACCTGATGACCGAAGGCGAGAAGCTGGTCGCGGCCGTGCAGGACGCGTCGTATGCCGCGAAGCTGGCGTCGATTTCGGCCGAACGGGCGGCGCTCTCGGCGTGGTGGTCGGTCAGTGCGGCCGTGCTGACGCTGCTGGCGTTCGTCGTGCTCACCCGCCTGGCGTGACCGCCAGGCGGGCGCTGACACGCCACGTTCAATCGGTCGACGGCGGTTCGGCCATGCGGCGGTGCTGTTCGGCCAGCACCCCGGCCGGCGTGATGCTGGCGAGCGTCGACTGAATCTTGTTCTTCCAGCCGCTCACGACGTCGCCATCGCCACGTTTCATCGCCTCGAATCCCACCAGCGCGACATCGGCGGGGTCGTCCTTGGATGACTGGCCGACGCGCGTCTGTTCCATGCCGGCGCGTTCGAAGAAGTCGGTGTCGGTCGCGCCGGGCATCAGGCACGTCACGGTGACACCCGAGTCCTTCAGTTCGGCCCGGAGCGCGAACGAAAACGAATCGACAAACGCCTTGGTGGCGTTGTAGACCGCCTGATACGTGCCGGGAATGAAGCCGGCGATGGAACCGGTCAGCAGGATGCGCCCCTCCCGGCGGTCACGCATGCCGCGCCCGACGCGGTGCGTGAGGTACACGGTGCCCGTGACGTTGGTGTCGATGACGTGGCGCACCTCGTCGAACGGCTGATCGAGGAAGGCCCCGCCAAGGCCGTGACCCGCGTTGGCGAGCAGCGCGGCCACGGGACGGGTCCCGATCGCCTCACACACGGTGTCGACGCCGGCCACGGTGGACAAGTCGGTCTGCACCGACGTGACGTCGGCGCCGAGGTCGGCGCAGCGCTGCGCGGCGAGCCGCAGGTCGGGGCGGTCGGCGGCGAGCACGAGGTCGAAGCCGTCGCGCGCGCAGAGTGAGGCGAGTTCGAACCCGATGCCCGACGAGGCGCCGGTGACGACGGCGAGTGGCTTCTGCATGAGCGGCTCCTGATCTGGTTGGTGTGGATGGACCATCCGACGCGTCAACGAATCTCTTCCCAGAGATCGCCGACGGCAGCCAGGCGCGCCGTCATCGCACGCAGGGTGAACGCCTGCGGCGCCGCGACGCCCTCGGCAACCTCGTCCCATGTGCAGGGGGCGGAGACGGGCGCGCCGGGACGCGCGCGCACGGCGTAGGCGGCAGCCACCGTGGCGCCCCTGCGGTTCCGCGCGACGTCCACGTAGATGCGGCCCTGGCGGTTGCGTTTTCGGAACTCGCGCGTGACGTGTTCGGGACACGCTTCGGCCAGGCGGTTGGCAATCCGCTCGGCGAGCGCGGCGGAGCGCTCGAAGCTGGACCGCGACCCGAGCGGCGTGACGATGTGGTAGCCGCGGGATCCGGACGTCTTGATCCAGGCGGCGAGCCGCATCATCGTCACGATCTCGCGCAACACCTGCATGACGGGCCGCAGGCGGTCGCTGGCATCGTCGGCGGGCGGATCCAGATCGATCACACAGAGGTCCGGGCGTGACAGGAACGGCGCGCGCGACGGCCAGATGTGAATCGTGACGGTGTTCTGGTTGGCGATCCACCGGAGGGACCGTCGATCGGCGACCGAGGGGTGGTGTACGACACCGCCCACTTTCGGCACCGTGATGCGCTCGAGCCACGACGGCACACCGCGCACCACGCTCTTCTGCAGGAAGCCCGGGCTTCCGATGCCCTCGGGATAACGCTCCAGCGTCAGCGGCCGTCCGCGCAGGTGCGGCAGCAGCGTCGGCGCCACGCTGTCGTAATAGGCCGCCAGCTCGCCCTTGGTGACGGGCGGCTCGTCGAACAGCAGCTTCTGCGGATGGGTGATGGTGACGCCGCCGTCGCGAACGGACCGGCGCGTCGCCGGTCGGCGTTGCGGAGCCGGCGCCTCTCGCACTGCCTGAGAGAGGGCCATGTCCGTTCGCCTTGCAACCTTGACGCCGTACTGACGGGTGGCATGAGGCGTGCGTCCCGGTGTGATGGGACGCCACCGCTACTGACATTCAGTCACGCGCGCCTCAATGTGCGGCGCCGAACTACCCATGCCCGTGCCCACTCGTTCACCTGTGTTCGTCGGCACCGCTGGCTGGTCGATGCCCGCGGGCACGGGTGGCGCGGGCACACACCTCGAACGCTACGCGCGTGTGTTCCGGTGCGTCGAGATCACCTCGAGCTTCTATCGCTCGCACAGTGTCGCGACCTACGTGCGCTGGGCCGGCGCGACGCCAGCCGGACTCGACGCGCGGTACACCGCGCGGGAGCTGAGCCTGCGCTAGGCCTGGCGGTTCGGCGGCCGAAGGGGCGCACCCGCCGGGCCTGACATCACCTCGCCATCAGCCGTGAACCGACTGCCGTGGCACGGACAATCCCAGGTCTGTTCGGCCACGTTCCACTGCACCAGACACCCCATGTGCGTGCAGACGGCCGACCGCACCTGCAGGGTGCCCTGCGCCGTGCGGAGG
Source organism: uncultured Acidobacteriota bacterium (assembly GCA_902826515.1). GTDB lineage: Bacteria > Acidobacteriota > Vicinamibacteria > Vicinamibacterales > UBA2999 > CADEFD01. The sequence continues at coordinate 1,447 of CADEFD010000007.1, read as the reverse complement.
ACCGCCACGGGCTGGCCGTGGCGCTTCATCACGGCGCCCTCCCCTCGCGCGACGGCGCGGAGGTCGCGCGTGTCCACGCCCGCGAAGAAGTCGCGGACGCGGTAGTACGGGTAATCCTTGTTCTCGGAGATGTAGTCCCACAACGCGCGACGAGGCACCATACGTCCGGGGGCGAACAGGTCCGTCCACGGATTCAGGCGGCCGGCGATCTGATCACTGATCATCATCCCCGCCAGCGTGCCGAACGTGAGGCCGTTGCCGGCGAATCCGGTGGCGACGAACTGCCCCTCGCTACTCGCGCCGATGTACGGCAGCCCGTCCGCCGGCTCGACGACCTGGCCCGACCACCGGGACTCGACAGCGGCGCCGGGCACGAGCGAGGAAAGCTCGTGGGTCAGCGCTTCAAAACATCGCCGCGTGTCTTCTGTCTGGCCCGTCTTGTGATCCTGCCCGCCGAGAATCACGAGATCGGTGTCTCCATCCGGCTGGATGCGCAAATACAGGTAGGGATCCGACGTATCCCACCACAGCCCGTCGGGCACCGTGCCACGCGCGACGCGCGCGGCCACGGCATAGGTCGAATAGAGCGCCTGCTTCGTCTGCAGATGGGCGGCCGCCAGGTCGCTCTGCAGACCGGCGAGGGGCGTATGAGTCGCCAGCACGACGTGTTCGCACGTGATGGCGCAGCCATTCGCCATGACACACCGCGGGGCGGACAGGAACTCCTCCGCCGCGCTTTCTTCGAAGATCACACCGCCGGCCTCGGCCACAGCCGCCGCCAGCCCGGCCACATAAGCGCGGGGATTGATACGCGCCTGATGACACACGCGGATGCCCGGCACGTGGACGAACGGCACATCCGGCTCGAAGGTGACATCGAACCCGAGGTCGGCGGCGAGCTCCGCGTCGTGCCGCAGATGCGCCACGACCTCTTCCGTCACGGCCGAGCGGGGCGCATGCAGGTACCCGTCCACACGCTCGAATGCCGCGTCCATGCGGTGCGTCGCGACGAGTTCCTCGATCTGTGCGATGGCCGCAAGCCCGGCATCCCACGCGGCCTGAGCATGCGGACGTCCGACGTCCCGCACCAACGCGCACAGACGGCGGTCCGTCACCATCGTCAGATGTGCTGTCGTGTGCCCGGTCTCGGCGTCGCCGCAGCGGCCGCGCTCGAGCACCACGACACGACGCCCGTCGCGCGCCAGCAGATACGCCGTCGTGAGCCCGGTCACCCCGCCGCCCACCACGACCACATCGGCGTGGTCCGGCGTCGAGAGCGCCGGGAAGCGAGGCATGGCCGCGAGAGACGTCCAGCAGGGCTCGGTGGACGATGTCACGTGCGCAGCCCCTGCCAGTCGCGCATCGCCCGCCGGACCTGATCACCGAGGGCGCCGGCCGCATAGAGCGGGAGGTGCGGCCGTTTAGCCTGCGCGACCAGCCGCACGAT
>CADEFD010000006.1:13657-71931 GCA_902826515.1 uncultured Acidobacteriota bacterium | reverse complement strand
CGCGCGCGCAGGGGCTCGATGCGGCACTCACCGCCCACAAGCTCGACGCGCTGCTTTTCCCCGGATCCGCAGGCGCCAACTACGCGACGAAGGCCGGCTACCCGATCATCGCCGTGCCGTACGGGATGGTCGCGAACTACGCCGACGGCGCCAAAGGCGCGACCGACGCGGTGCGGCCGTTCGGCGTGACGTTCGTGGGCGGCCACTGTGCCGACTCGGCGCTCGTCGGCATCGCCTACGCGTTCGAGCAGGCCACGAAGAAGCGGGTGCCACCACCCGCGTTTCCCTAGCGTACCAGGTGGGTGGCCGCGTGTCGCTGGCGCTCCTTCCCGGTCAGGCCAAGCCGGACTCAGGGCGGCGCGTCAGGCGCGCACGCCCCACTTACCGGTGCCGTTGGCCGCGATGTACAGGAACACCCAGCAGAAAAGCACCGCCAGCTCGCCGCCGTTGGTAATCGGCCACAGGCCGCGCGGCGCGTGCGCCAGGAAGTAGGCGACCGCCATTTGTCCCGACGCCAGGAAAGCGATCGGGCTCGTGAAGAAGCCGAGCGCAATGCACACGCCGCCCACGCTTTCGATGATGCCCGCCAGGCCTCGTTGCGACAGCAGCGATACGGCCTCGGACGCGCCGAACAGGCCGAACAGTTTCTGAAAGCCGTGGAACGAGAACAGGACGCCGGCGACAATCCTGAGCAGCGCGTAGATGGTGGGGCGCAAAGGCGCGAGCAGTTTCGTCATGTCAGTCGAGCATATGTGATCGGAACGGGATCGCCTTCGAGAGCGCACCGGTTACCGGCTGAGCTGCGCGGGCTCCGTCGTGGACACGCGGGCGCCCTCCTGCCGTACTCTGCATGCGGTCCTTGAGACGGACGATTCGGCGCAGCCAGAGCCGCAGGCGGGGATCCCCGACCGCATCGTCGCGCGCGCGTGGTCGTGCGCGGTGCGGTGGACGCGCGGCTCTACCTGATACCGCAGGCGGCGGACGTGTGGAGCACACGCCGCTCCGGGCCGGATATAGTCGCCCGGTGAGCCGTACACCGTCTGCCACGAGCGCCCCACGCGCGTCGGTGGTCATCCCGCTCTACCGCTCCGCACCGTTCCTGCCCATCATTCGCGGCAACATCGGGCGGCTCGCCGGATGCGAGGTCGAGGTGCTCGTGTCCGACCGGCACGGATTCGACGACGCCATCGACGTGCTCGAACGCGAGTTCGGCCACGACCCGCGCCTCCGCTTCCTCCGCGCCACCGACGGCATCGGCTGGGTGGGCCACTTCAACGTCCTGATGGCGGAGGCACGCAGCGAGTTCGTGGTGTGGATGCAGCACGACGACACTTTCCCCGCCGGCTACGTCGACACACTCGTCGCGGCGGCGCACGCGGTACCCGGCTGCGCGATCGCCTTCGGCCGACTCGAGTGGGAATCGCTCGACGACCGTCCCGCCGAGCACATGGTGCCAATCGGCTGCGGCTGCGAAGCCGGCCAGTGGGGGCCGTGGTCGCCCTACCGGCTGCTCGGCTCGGGCTGGATCGGCGCGCCGTTCCGCGGCGCCCTTCGACGCGCCTGCATCCTGCGCACCGTGGGCCCACTCCGCGAGACGCTGTCTGGCTGCGCCGCCGAGCAGGCGTGGGTGTTCGCGATTGCGCTCACTGCGCCGCTCGTCTTCACACCAGACACTTACTGCATCAAGCGCATGCACGGCGCCAGCATCACCGGACGACTCCGCCGGTCGCCGGCAGAATTCTGGAGCAGCGTCCGGGTGCTGCCAGCGTATCTGCGGACGCTGACCGGTGCCCGCCGCACGCTGGCACGCGCGGCGTGGGGCGCCTTCACTCTCGCCAGAATCGCCTATCACACGGCCGTGCGGCCGGTGATGCCAACGGGCGCTGCCCGCGCCCTCCGCGACCGCCTCTACCGGGCGCTCGGCGGCGGCAACGCCGAGCGTCGCGCCTGAACGCGCGCGGCGCCGCATGTCCGGCTCCTCGACGTTCCTGCGTAGTGTCAGCCATAGCCCGGGATGCGCCCGGGATGATGACCAAACACGCAGGTATCAGGAGAACGACATCATGGCGACGCTCAATCTCACCGAACTCAAGTGCATCCGCAAGCAGGACATCACCGGCAGCGATGAGCCCGAGATCTACGTTGGCGGCCTCAAGGTCTGGAACGGGAAGATGGGCAAGGACGACGTCGAGCGCCTGAGCGAATCGCGCGGCTTCAGCGACAGCGTGCTCGTCGAGTTGAAAGAACGGGACGGCAACAGCGCGAAGTCGCTCGGCACGTGGACGATCAGCGACACGCCGAGTTCCACAAAGACGCTGACGGCGACGTCGTCGGGCTACCACTACCAGCTGAAGTACACCGTCGCGGCCTGATGCGCCGACCACGATCACCGACACCGCCCGGAAGAGGTTGACCCGCACGGGCCAACCCCTCCCTCTCCATCGGCGCCACGGGCGGGCGGGCCGGATCGATCGCTCACCGCGGCAGGGCGCAGCGCGGTCGACGTCACAAGACGCCGTCCTACACGAGGCCCGCGATCAGAAAGGCAGCGCCGATTCCAACGACGAGAATCACTGCGAACGCGAGGACCCCAACCGGTAGAAACGCGGTGAGGTCGAACGTGATGCGGCGGCCATCGGCGTCGACGATGCCGGCGCGGCCGACCATACTCTGTGCCAGCGGCCCCGAGGTGGCCGCGGTCAGGGCGCGCGCCGCCCCTGGCTCAGCACGAGTGCCGCCGCCCCCAGCCAGGCGACGAGATGCGGCGGCACGCCGGCGCTGGCCGGCAGCACCACCCAGGCCACCAGCATCGCCGCCAGCGTGTCAGGCGACGAGGCCGATGAGCGCGGACCAGCCGCGGAGGCCGGCGGCTTCGGCGATGTCGAAGGCGTCCACGAGGAGACCCTGCCGGGGCCAGCCACACGCTGTTGCGGCCCTCGCCGTCGGCCACGCACAACACGCGTTGCCCGGGCGTCAGCGCGGTGGAGATGCCGGAATTCTCCCACGCGCCGCCAGGCGTCTGCGTTCGCCCCTCGACTCAGCGGAAGATGCCGCGCACTCGCCGGCCAGCTTCGGCCCACCACCCCCGCACCGTGCGCGCCATACGCTGGCGGATCGACCCTTCGTGCAGCCTGCAGAGCTCACCCGGCACGTCGTCGCCGTCCTTGAAGTATTCGGTGTAGAGCGGGCAGCCATCCACCGGTTTGCGGTAACTGAGCGCGCACAGCACCTCGTCGTGCAGCCCGGCCGGACGTTCGAAGTCGCGCGCCGGCCGCGTGCCCGAGGCCCGGCGCATGAAGTCCGACCAGATCGGCAGCGCCTGCCGCGAGCCGTAGGCATTGCGCCCCATCGTCTTCGGATCGTCGAAGCCCACCCACACGCCGACGACGAGCGATGACGAGAAGCCCACGAACCACGCGTCCTTGAAGTCGTTGGTCGTGCCGGTCTTGCCGCCCACCGCGCCGCGCACGCCGAGCCGCCGGGCCGAGGCACCGGTGCCGCGGCCAATCACGTCCTCGAGCATCGACACCATCTGGAAGGCGACCGCCGGCGAGAGCACCTGCGTGCGCACGACGGCGCGCGTCTCGGCGGTGGCGCCGTCCGCGTCCACGACGCGGGTGATGTCGCGCGGCTCCACGGCGTAGCCGCCGTTCGGGAAGACGGCAAAGGCGGTCGTGAGCGCCAGCGGCGTCACGAGGCCGGTGCCGAGCGCGAGTGAGGGCACGTCGGGCAGATCGTCGAGCCCGGCGCGTTCGGCGATGCGCAGCACGCGCCCGGTGCCGACCTGCTGCTGCAACTGCGCGGCGGCGCGGTTGTCGGACTCCAGGAGGGCGGCGCGCAGCGTGAGCGCAGCCGGCGCGTCGGCACGCACGTTGCGCGGGGTCCATTCGTCCGGCCCCTGCGGCGCGATGCGATCGAGGCCGGTCAGGATCGACACCGGCGACAGGCCGCGTTCGAGCGCGGCGGCAAAGACGAACGGCTTGAAGGCCGAACCCGGCTGCCGGCGGCTCCTCGTGGCGCGGTTGAAGGCGGAGCGCTGGTAGTCGCGGCCGCCGACGAGCGCCAGCACGTTGCCGGTCGCCGGATCCATGGCCACGAGCGCCGCCTGCAGGCCCGGTGTGCCCAGCCGCGCGAGGCCACTTTCCACCGCGGCTTCCGCGGCATCCTGCAGCGCCACGCTGAAGGTCGTGTCCACGCGCCAGTCGGGCGGATGGTCGCCGCCGAACTCGTCGCGGAAGCGTTGGCGCAGATACGCCTTGGCGTAGCCGTGCCTGCCGGCGCTGTCGCTGCGATACACACGCACGCGGTGACGCACGGCGCGCGCCGCCCGCAGGTCGGCCTCGGTGATGAAGCCGGCATCGTGCATCCGCGCCAGCACCACGTGGCTGCGCGCCACGGCGCCGTCGAGGTTCGACCACGGCGACAGCGTCGCCGGCGCCCGGGCCAGCCCGGCGATGAGGGCACTTTCGGTGATCGACAGCGTCCGCGCCGGCTTGCCGAAGACACGCTGCGCCATCGCTTCCACGCCGTAGACGCCCGCGCTCAGATAGATGCGATTGAGATACAGCTCGAGAATCTGCTCCTTCGAGAGCTGCGCCTCGATGAGCAGCGACAACACGGCTTCGCGGCCCTTGCGCAGGTAGCTGCGTTTGTTCGAGAGGAACAGCGTGCGGGCGAGCTGCTGCGTGATGGTGCTGCCGCCTTCGACCGTGCCCGGCGCCCGCACGTTGCGGACGACGGCGCGCGCCACCGCCACCGGATCGACGCCCGGATGCCGGAAGAAGCGGTGATCCTCCACCGCGACGAACGCGTGCTGCAGGTGCGGCGAGATGGCGGCAATCGGCACGTCGTGCCGCTGCTCGTCGAGGCGGAACCAGCGCCGGCCGGCGCCGTCGTGGAACCAGGTGTCGCCGACGCCGCGCGTGAGGCCGTGCACGGCCCAGGCCTGCTTGCCGAGCCAGCCGGTGGCGACGGCGGCCACGAGGACGAACGCGTAGAGCAGGAGCCTGGCGCGACCCAGGTCGGTGCGCAGCAACCGGAACACACCGTATTGGACGTCGGCGGCGCCCCGGCAGTTCGGGTGTCGCGAGCGGCCGCTTACAGGTCGAGGCCGCGGATGGCGCGCGTCACCACGATCGTGACCGTCTCGCTCGACGGCTCGAACAGGATGTGCGCGTCGCCGCGCTGGAGCTGCGCCATGACCTGCGCGACCTTGGTCTCGAGCGGCGTTTCCTGCAGGCCGTAGTCGGTGCCCTCGCGCAGCACGAACGACTCGACCACGGCGCGCAGCGTGTCCGGCGCCAGGTCGTCGGGACGCACGCGGATGGGCGGCGCTTCTTCCGCTTCCGGCGCGGCGTCGAGTTCGACCACGTACTCGGGGTCGGGGGCGTCGTCGTGCGGCATGACCCGTCCACGATACACGAAGGGCGGTACGGAGCCGCTATAGTGGAGCGATGCCGCCGCCGCGCGTCCTGGTCTACACGAAACCGGGCTGCCACCTGTGCGACGACATGCTGGACCTGCTGCGCTCGGCGCTTCGCACCCGCGGCGTGAGCGTGACCGAGCGCAACATCGCCCTCGACCTCGACAGCTTCGAGCGCTACAAACACGACATCCCGGTGCTCGTCATCGACGGGCGGGAAGTGGCGCGGCACCGCATCGGCGAAGCAGCGCTGCTGGCCGCCCTCGATGCCGCCGGTCTGCGCCGCACGGAACCCTGAGCCATGCCCCATCTCTTCGATCCCCTGCCGCTTCGTTCCGTGACCTTCCCGAACCGGGTCTTCGTGTCGCCGATGTGCGAGTACTCGGCCACTGACGGCTACGTGAACGACTGGCACTTCGTGCATCTCGGCAGCCGCGCCGTCGGCGGGGCGGGGCTGGTGATGACCGAAGCCACGGCGGTGACGCCCGAGGGCCGCATCAGCCCTGAAGACCTCGGCATCTGGTCCGATGCGCACATCGAGCCGCTCGCCCGTATCGTGCGTTTCATCCATGCGCAGGGCAGCGTGGCCGGAATGCAGCTCGCCCACGCCGGCCGCAAGGCCAGCACCTACCGTCCGTGGAGCGGCGACGGCGCCGTTCCGGTGGCCGACGGCGGCTGGACGAACGTCGTGGCCCCGAGTGCGCTGCCCTTCGCCAGCCACTACCCGATGCCCGCGGCCCTGACCACCCAGGGCATCCGCGACACCGTGGCCGCCTTCGCGCAGGCGGCGCACCGCGCCCACGAAGCCGGGCTCCGGGTGATCGAGATCCACGCCGCACACGGGTATCTGCTGCACGAGTTCCTCTCGCCGCTCAGCAATCAGCGCTCCGACGACTACGGCGGCTCGTTCGCCAACCGCACGCGCCTGCTGCTCGAGGTGGTGGCGGCCGTACGCGCGGTGTGGCCGGAGCAGCTGCCGCTCTTCGTGCGCATCTCGGCCACCGACTGGACCGACGGCGGCTGGGATCTGCCGCAGTCGGTCGACCTTGCGCGCCTGCTGAAGCCCGCGGGCGTGGATCTGGTGGACTGCTCGTCGGGCGGCAACGTGTCGGGCGCGCGTATTCCGCTCGGGCCCGGGTATCAGACCGCGTTCGCGGACGACATCCGCCGGACGGCCGGCATCGCCACCGGTGCGGTGGGCCTCATCACCACGGCGGTGCAGGCGGAACATGTGGTGTTCACGGGTCAGGCCGACGCCGTCTTCATCGCACGCGAGCTGCTGCGCGATCCCTACTTCCCCATGCGGGCCGCCCGCGAGCTCGGCCAGGCCATGACGTGGCCGCCGCAGTATCTGCGCGCCGGTCCGGCCGGCGCCGTCGCGCGCGCGCCGATTGTCTGAAGGCGATCAGGGCGCGCGGTACACCGCGAAGTCAGCCCAGATCTGTTCGAGCACCTTCGGGTCCACGGTGAGGGTGTCGGCTTTCGCCGGTTCCTTCTGTGATCGCAGGTCGAGGCGCACGGTGCCGCACGCCGGCGTGATGGCATCCGGCGCGAAGGCGTAGAGGCCTTCGCTCACCGTTTCCGTGTCCGAGACCTCGATGCCAAGCACGAAGGGGTGGATGGGCGTGACCTCGCGGTCGCCGCACCAGACCGTGAGCGACGAGAAGCCCGACGACAGGCGCTTGATGGCGGGCAGCGCCACGCCCTGCGTGTAGGCGGCGCCACGCGCGATCTTCATCCACACACTTTCGACCATCTTCGGCGTGACGCGGATGAAGAGCACCGGCGGCACGTCGGCCACGTAGTCGTCCCAGTTGGCGAACTCCGTCGCCAGACGCGCCTTGAGCCACGCGGCGCCGGCCTGCATCGACCGGCCCGACGAGGCGATCCGCTGCTCGCGGCCGCCGTGGATGTGCACGGGAGTCAGGAACGCGATATCGAAGCCCGCCGACGTCACCTGGAAGGGCGCGTGCCGCGCGAGCAGGGTCGCGGCGTCGGTCAACGTCGCGGTCGGGAACGGCTTCGACGGCTCGACCGGCAGCGCCGAGGCGGGCGGCGGAGGAATGGCGTCGAGCGTCCGCCGTGCCCGCGACACCACCTCGCAGACCTCGGTCGTGCGCACGACCCGCACGTCCACGGCATTGCGGCGCATCCGCTCGTCGCCTTCCGAGAGGATGCCGAGCAGCGCGCCGCGCGTCGAGAACACGGGTCCGCCGGAGCCGCCCGTGCCGGGCAGCAGGTCCGACTCGATGATGCGCGTCGCCACGCGTGTGACGTCGCCGGAGATCGCCCCTTTCGGCTGGCGCAGCGGCGCTTCGAGGCCGATGATCTCGTCGCCCACCGCCGTCGCCGGCGGCGGCTCGCCGCAGCCGAGCGGCACGACGGGCACCGCGGCGGCCGTAGCCGGATCGATGCGCACGACGGCCAGATCGCGTTCGGGGTCGGTGGCGACGACGAGCCCGCGGACCTTGCGCGCCGGCGAGAACTGCACCTCGACGCTCGTTGCGGCGCCCACCGCCTGCTGATTCGTCACGACGAGGCCGGCGGCGTCCACGACGACGCCCGAGGCGTGCGCCGACGGCGACCAGATTTCGACCACGCCCTCCTGCCAGCGCGCCGCAATCGACGCGCGGTCGTCATCCGGCACGGCGCTGCGCGCCACGGCGGCGGCCGGCGGCGGCGTGACGGTGTCGGCGTTGGCAGCCGTGAGCGCGAGCGTGGTCTCGCGTCCGGCGGCGATGTCTACCGACTGGATCCACTGGAACGTGCGGCCTGCGAACGCCACCGGCTGGTCCGACTCCACCGTGTAGTTGCCGGGCTTGAGCCGCACCTCCGCGGTGCCGTCGGCGGCCGTGAACACCCGGCGCGGCGGCGCGCTCGACGGGTTGTCGCTGATGAGCAGCAGATGCCGGCGGATGGGCGTGGGCGCGTTGGCCTCGCCGGTGAGCACGACCGACACACGCAGCACACCCGGTTCCTGCCGGGCGGCCGCAGTCGGCCCGGCAAGGCTCACGAGCAGGGCCAGCACCCATCCACGACGCATGCGGCCATGGTTGCGCCCGGCGGCGCGGCTGTCAACGCGGCGCGCGGGCGGCGCGCTCACGACGGCGTCGCGGCCAGCGGTTCGGGCACGAGCGGCTCGAGCGGCATCGGCGTGTCGTGATCGAGGAACTCGGCGCAGATGCCATGGAACTCGGCCGCGGTCTGGGCGCGGCGGATGCGGTGCAGGAACTGCCCGGGCACACCTTCGCCGAGGTAGTTCAGGAATTTCTTCATCCGCTCGCAACGCACCTTCTCGGGCTTGTCGAACGACGCCTGCGAATCCCACAAGGCGCGGATGTAGGCCCAGACGTCGCGGCCGGCCGGATACGTGACGGCCTCCCCCGCGAGGTGCTGACGAACCTGCGCGAAGAGCCAGGGGCTCCGGATCGCCGCGCGCCCGATCATGAGCCCACGCGCCGTCGTCGCGCGCAGCACCTCACCGGCCTGCGGCGCCGAATACACGTGGCCGTTGGCGATGACCGGGCACGGCATCCGCTCGGCCGCCTGGCGGATGAGGTCGTAGTGCACGGGCAGGCGGTAGAGCTGCGCCACGGTGCGCGCGTGCACGGTGAGCGCATCGAGCGAGTGGCGCGCGAAGATGGCAAGCAGCGCGTCGAACTCGTCGAGCGACGCAAACCCCACGCGTGTCTTCACGGTGAAGGGAATGGCAACGGCCTCGCGCAGCGCACCGAGGATGGCGTCGATGCGCGCCGGCTCGCGCAACAGGCCGCCGCCGGCGCACTTGCGGTACACGATCGGGGCCGGGCAGCCGAGGTTCAGGTCGATGGCAGCGACGGGCAGCGTCTGCAGCACGCGCGCGGTGCGCACCAGGGCGGCGATGTCGTTGCCGATCATCTGCGCCACGACCGGACGGCCGGTGGTGTTGCGCGTGATCGCCTCGACGATCTTCTTTTCCGGCGTCGAATCGGCGTGGACGCGGAAGTACTCCGTCCAGTAGATGTCGGCGCCGCCGTAGCCGTGCACGACCGACCAGAAGGCGCCGTCGGTGATTTCCTGCATCGGTGCCAGCGTGAGGAACGGCGCCGGTCGCGACAGAATCGCGCGGAAGGCCTCGACGGGTGGGCTGGGGGCGGTCACTGGGGGCGTCACCTACAGGGCTCCGTTCTGGATTATCGGGCGGGAGGGCGCGCCAGCGGCTCGCGAAATCCCGGTTGACGCAGACCATCCTGGGGCCGCCCCCCGCCCGCCGAGCCGGAGTAGACTGAATGGGCCATGGGTGTGAAGTTACTCGGCCTTGCCGGCCTCGCCGGACTCCTTGCCGCCGGCGCGTTCGTGGTGCCCACCGCGCAGACCTCGCCCGATCAGCCGCCCGCCGCGCCCGCCGCCGTCGATCCGCGATCGCTGCCGCCGCTCGGCGCCTGGCAGATCGAGGCGCTGACGACCGATGCGTTCACGTGGGACTGGCCCGACGGCAAGGGCGGCGACATCAGCTACGGCGGCGGCGCGCTCGGCGTGAGCGAAGACGGCAAGTACCTCTACATCTCCTGCGTGCAGGACCATGCCGGCATCGCCAAGCTCGAGATCCCCGGCGACAACAGCCAGGCGGCGGTGGCGGCGCCGTGCCTCGGGCCGAACAAGGCCGAACTCGCGAAGATTCATCCCGACAAGAGCGCGTTCCGGCCGATGCTCGGCGGGGTCATCGAGCAGAACGGGCGCATCTGCGTCAGCGGCTACATCTCCTACGACGCCAGCGGCGGCGCCACTGCCAGTCACTGGTGCGGCCCGTCGCTCACCCAGCTCACCGGCCCGCTCACCGGCACCGTCGCGCCCGGACTGGTCGGCGGCCCGATGGCGCCGATTCCGCAGGAGTGGCGGGCGCTGCTCGGCGGTCCGGCGCTGACGTCGCTCTACCTGCGGTCGATCGTCTCGCGCAGCAGCTACGGCTTCACGGCCTCGGTGTTCGATCCGGCGAAGGCCACCGAGTCGCCCGTGGAGATGACGATGCTCGTCGGCTGCCCGCATTCGGAGCCGTCGTGCCAGACCTACGGTGCGGCCACCAGCAACGACTACAACGGCAGCGAGCTCTCCGGCGGGTTCTTCATCGTGCCGGGAACGCGCACGCTGGTCGCCATCGAACGCGAGTCGAGCGGCCCGACGTGTTACGGCTATGCCACGCGCAACAAGGCCGACCACGAAAAACCCTACAAGGACGCCGTCTACTGCTACTCGCTGAGCGATCCGCTCGATCAGAAGGGGCCGAAGGGATATCCCTACCGGCTGGTCGCCAAGCTCTACGATCTGGCGGACCTGCTCGAGGTGAAGGACGGGAAGCGGGCGCCGTGGGAGGTCAAGCAGTACGCGACGGTCGACATGCCCGGGTCGAACCCCGGGGAGTTCGTGACGTCCGGAGCGTTCAACCCGCTGACGGGCGACTACTACCTGCTGCGCTACGTCGGCGGCGGCGTGAACACCGTCCACGTCTACCGCGGCTTCCCGAAAGCCGGCGACGCCCCGCGGACGTCGCCTGCCCGGGTGCGCAAATAAGCCGCTAGTCTTCGACCCACTCCGGCGGCGGCATGATCGTCGCCTGGGGCGGACCACCCGGATCAGGACGGCCGGAGCCTTCGAGCCGGCTGATGGCCCGCACGTTCATGTCCTCGTCGCACAGGATCTGACACGACAGGCGCACGCCGCTCAGCCCGCGGGCCTTCAGGCGTTCCTGCTCCGCGACGGTCATCTTCACCGGTTCGCCATCGATGAACTCCACCCGGCAGGTGGTGCAGCGCGCATTGCCGCCGCAGGCGTGCAGGATGTCCACCTTGGCATCCTGTTCGATGGCATTCACGAGCCGCTTGCCGGCCGCCACCTCGAACGTTCCATATCCTTCAACCGTCAGTTTGGGCATCTCATCATTGTACAGGCCGGGGACGACGCGACACGTCACGCGGCGTCACGGGCAGATGAGGGGCTCCAGCACGCCGCGCGCCTCCGCGACGCTCCAGGAATAGAGGTACGTGACACGGCCGGCCACCCGCGCGGCGGGCGCGCAGCGGGCGCCGTGGCCCGGGTCGAGGCCGTAAATCACGTCGGCGCGCAGTTCGGGGTCGTTGCGCGTCAGGTCGAAGCCGGCCATCGACCGCGCCGAACCCACCCGCCCGGCGATGAGCACGAGCGCACCGTGGAGTCCCGCGGCCGCGGCCAGCGTGAACGGATCCATGCGCTCGCGCACCACGCGGCGCTCGATACCGGCATGTACGACCAGCGCCACCGGCATGAGCGCCACACTCACCATCAGCGCCGCGAACGCCAGGCGGTCGCGGCGGATTTTCGCGGCCAGGACGTCGCCGCCGAAGACCTGCGCCGTGACGAAGAGGACGAGGAAGGGAAACACTTCGTAATGGAAACGCGCGCCGTACTGGTTGCCGCCGCGTTCCATGTAGAAATACAGGGCGGCCGCCATCAGCACCGGCAGCCAGGCGAAGAGCCCGCGGCGCGCCGGCGCCGCCGCCACGCGCAGGTACACCCCGTAGGCGACGATCAGCACGGGCGGCGTCCACAACAGATGCCGCACGAGGTGCGAGGCGAGGATGTCGGCGCCGCGCAGCAGCGAGCCGGCGGCGAACCAGCGCGACACGGTGAGCGGCGTGGTGGTCAGATACCACGGGCTGCCGCTCAGCGCGAGGTTGTAGGCCATGAGCAGCGCGACCCACGGCAGGCCGCCGAGGGCGACGAGCAGCAGCGTACGCGCCCGCGGCACGCCGGGCCTGAGCAGCCACCACACGATCGGCACGGCGCCGACGACGCCGGTCAGATACCGCGCGAGCACGGCCCAGCCCACGAGCGCGCCCACCGACACCGGCACCCACCACGGCGACCGGTCGTCGCGTGCCGCCACCCACGCGGCGGCGAGCAGCAGCACGCCGCAGAAGGTGTGCGAGAAGAAGGAGGCGGCATTGAAGATGAAGAACGGCGACACGCCGACGAGCGCGGCGGCGAGCACGCCCACGCGCGGCGTGTAGAGGCGCGCGCCGAGCGCCCACACGAGCGCGAGGGTCAACACGCCGAGCGCGGGATTGACCAGTCCGGCCGGCACGCCGGCAGCAATCGCGAGGGCGAGCGCGAGCGGCCAGCCGGGTGGAAACGTGCCGAAGGTGCGGCCGGCCTCGGTGGCGATGTAGTTGAAGCGAAAGAGCTCGGGCGCACCCACCGCGGCATGAGAGACTTCGCCGTCGGCGAACATCCGCGCCTGATAGAGGTAGACGTACTCGTCGCCGGAGTTGGGAAAGCCGAGCAGCACGCCGTGGTGCACGGCGCCGAGCGCCAGCAGCAGCAGCGGCGCGCCGATCGCGGCGGTGACGAGGCGATGCCCGTGCAGCCAGTCGGCGCCAGCGAGGCTCGCCGCGTACACCCGTCCCAGCAGGCCCACCGACGACGCGCGCGAGGTGGGCGTGGGCATGATGTGGCCGCGTTACGACTTGCCCGACAACTTCGCGAAGGCGGCCGCGAACGCCGTCGAGGGTGCGGGCGCGGGCCGCGGGCCCGGCGACGGCCGCGCGCCCGAGGCCGGGTGCGGCCCCGGACGCGGCGGCGTGCTGCCGCGAGAGGCGGCGCCGGCGTTCGGCGCCGGCGGCCGTACCTCGCCGCGTTTCATCGTGAGGGCGATACGTTTGCGGCTGGCGTCGACCTCGAGCACCCGCACCTGCACGATGTCGCCGGCCTTCACCACCTCGCGCGGATCCTTCACGAAGCGGTCCGCGAGCTGCGAGACGTGCACGAGGCCGTCCTGGTGCACGCCGACGTCCACGAACGCGCCGAAGTTGGCGACGTTCGTCACGACGCCTTCGAGCTGCATGCCGGGCACGAGATCGCCGAGCGCCTGCACGCCGTCCTTGAAGACCGCCGTCTTGAACTCCGGCCGCGGATCGCGGTTCGGCTTGTCGAGTTCGGCGAGGATGTCCTTCACCGTCGGCACGCCGAACTGCGCGTCGGCGAAGTCGTCGGGCCTGAGGGTCTTGAGCACCGCCGACTTGCCGATGAGGTCGCGCACGGCCAGCCCCGTCCGCGAGACGATACGTTCGACGACCGGATACGCCTCGGGATGTACGGCCGACGCATCGAGCGGGTTGTCGCCGTTCACGACGCGCAGGAAGCCGGCCGCCTGCTGGAAGGTGCGCTCGCCCACCCGCGGCACGTCGAGAAGCTGGCGGCGGCTGCGGAAGGGGCCGTTGGCGTCGCGGAACGCCACGATGTTGCCGGCCAGCGTCTCGCTCAGCCCTGAGATGCGGGCGAGCAGCGGCGCCGAGGCGGTGTTCAGATCGGCGCCCACGGCGTTCACGCAGTCTTCCACCACCGCGTCGAGCGTCCTGCCAAGCTGGAAGGGGCTGACGTCGTGCTGATACTGGCCGACGCCGATCGCCTTCGGATCGATGCGCACGAGTTCGGCGAGCGGATCCTGGAGCCGCCGGGCGATCGACACCGCGCCGCGCAGCGAGACGTCGAGGTCGGGAAACTCCTTCGCGGCGAGTTCCGACGCCGAATACACCGACGCGCCGGCCTCCGACACCATCACCTTCGTGAGCGGCAGCTCGGGATGCGCCGCCATCAGGTCGGCCGCGAGCTTGTCGGTTTCACGCGACGCCGTGCCGTTGCCGATGGAGATGAGCTGCACGCCGTGTTTCGCGGCGAGCTGGCCGAGCGTGCGCAGCGCGCCCGCCCAGTCCTTGCGCGGCTCGTGCGGAAACACGGTGGCGGTGTCCACGACCTTGCCCGTGCCGTCCACCACCGCGACCTTCACGCCGGTGCGGATGCCCGGATCGAGCCCCATCGTGACCCGCTGGCCGGCCGGCGCCGCGAGCAGCAGATCGTGGAGGTTGCGGCCGAAGACGCGGATGGCTTCCTGTTCGGCCTGTTCGCGCAGACGCTGCTCGGTTTCCACTTCGAGGTGCAGCAGCAGCTTGACGCGCCAGGTGAGGCGCACGACGTTGGCCAGCCAGGCGTCGGCGGCGCGGCCGCGCGACTCGATGCCGAAGCGGGCGGCGATGCGGCGCTCGGGTTCGCTCGGGCCGGTGGCGCCGTCGGACGGCAGATCCACCGACAGGCGCAGGATACCTTCCTTGCGCGCCCGGAGCAGCGCCAGCACGCGGTGCGAGGGGACGTCCTTCACACGTTCGGTCGCGCTGAAGTAGTCGGAGTACTTGACGCCCTCCGCCTCCTTGCCGGGAATCACCGCCGAGGCCTACTCGCCGCGCTCCCAGACGAGCGTGCGGAAGGCGCCGAGCAGTTCGGCGTCTTCGGCGAAGGTCTCCATCAGGATCCAGCGCGCGCCGTCGAGCGCCGCGGCGGCATCCGGCACCCCCTGTTCGGCGTTCACATAGCCGGCGGCGGTGCCGTCGGGATCGAGCGACGGGTCGTGCAGCAGAGCGAGCGCCAGCGGCTCGAGGCCGGCGTCGCGCGCGATCTGGGCCTTCGTGCGCCGCTTCTGCTTGTAGGGCAGGTAGAGATCCTCGAGGCGCGCCTTGGTGGCCGCGCCGGCGATCGCCGCGGCCAGTTCCGGCGTGAGCTTGCCCTGTTCCTCGATGCTCCTGAGGATGGCGGTGCGCCGCTCCTCCATGTCGCGCAGGTAGGTGAGGCGCTCTTCGAGCGCGCGCAGCTGCGTGTCGTCGAGCCCGCCGGTCGCTTCCTTGCGGTAGCGGGCGATGAAGGGCACGGTGGACTTGTCGTCGAGGAGCGCGATGGCCGCATCGACCTGCGGCACGCGGACGTTCAGTTCTTCGGCGATACGGGCGGCAATCGAGAGCACGGCAGGCACAGACACGGGGCCGCCATTGTAACAAGGCGGCGCCCGCGCTCCGCGCGCAATCGATCTAGCGGAAGGTCTTGCGCCGTTCGTTGGCTTCGGTGAGGCGCGCGAACACGCGATCGGCGATCTCGTCGGCGAGCCCTTCGCCGGCGAGAATCGGCGAGGCCACACGGCCGAGCGGCGGCGGGCCGGCCGGCACGCCGGACAACCGGCGGTCGGCGAGATGATCGGCGGCATCCTGCGAGTCGATGCCGGTCGCGATCTCGTGCAGCAGGCCGTCCTTCAGATCGTAGACGAGGCCGTGCAGCAGGGGCCGGCGGCCGCGCGCCCACGCCTGCTGGATGATCGGCGTTTCCGACAGGTGATAGAGCTGCTCGAGCACGTTCAGCTCGACCAGCCGATCGAAACGCGCCTGCGGATCGGTGATGGCGTCCAGCTCCTGGGCGTTCCACCGGAGCACGTTGCGGATCGGCCCGAGCCAGTGATCGACGAGCCCGTGCTGCTGCCCAGACATCGCCGCCTTGACGCCGCCGCAGCCGTAGTGCCCGGTCACGAGGATGTGTTTCACGTCGAGCACTTCGACCGCGTACTGCAGCACGCTCATCGCGTTGATGTCGCTCGGCATCACCAGATTGGCGATGTTGCGGTGCACGAACAGCTCGCCCGGCTTGGTGCCGGTGACCGAGTTGGCCGGCACGCGGCTGTCGGCGCAGCCGATGTAGAGGAACAGCGGCTCCTGCCGCTGCGCGCTCTCGCTGAAGAACGCCGGGTCGCTGGCCTTGACGCGTTCGGCCCAGGCGCGGTTGCCTTCGATGATGCGGCGGTACTCTTCCATGGGCGGTCAGGTCCTCAGTCGGGATCGTAGTCGTGCGTCGGCGGCAGTTCCGTGTCGGGAATGCCGACCAGCCGGTAGTCGATGCCGCGCAGGCGCGCGGTGTCGCGGAAGCTGTGCAGCACCTCGAGGGCATCGTGATCGAAGCGCGCGGTGCGGCGGCCGTCGATCTCGACGCGGGTGCCGGGCGCGAGCGCGTTGAGCGCCCGCGAGATGCTGGCCTTGCTCAGGAACGTCACCTGCTCGGGCAGCGCGTAGCGCGTGAGCACGGCGCCGGGCGGGCTGACCCGCGCGAAGACCGGGCTGCGCAGGTGCTCCATCACGATGAACACGATGCCCACGGCGACACCCACGCCGATGCCGCGCAGCACGTCGGTGAAGACGATGGCGAGCGCCGTCACGACGAAGGGGATGAAGTGGCTCGTGCCGAGACGCCACGCATGGCGCCAGAGCGACGGCGCCGCCAGACGGAAGCCGGTGACGAGCAGCACCGAGGCGATGGCGGCAAGCGGAATGCGGTTGAGCAGCGCGCCCAGGGTGAGCGCGGCGGCCAGCATCAGCACGGCGTGCACGAGCACCGACAGCCGCGATCTCGCGCCGGCGTCGACGTTGGCCGACGAGCGGATCATGACGCCGGCAATAGGCAGGCCGCCGAGCAGCCCCGACGCGATGTTGCCCACGCCGTGCGCGAGCAGCTCGCGGTTGACCGGCGCTTCGCGGCGCAGCGGGTCCAGCTTGCGGGTCGCTTCGAGGCCGAGCAGCGTCTCGAGGCTGGCGACGAGGGCGATGATGACGGCGAACTCCCACACGCCGATCGAGGCCAGGCCGCTCCAGTCGGGCACGACTAGATGCGGCGCCACGGCGCCGAAGCCCATGTCGGGCAGCGAGACGAGATGGGTGCCGCGCACCGCCAGGTCGGGCAGGTAGGCGCGCAGCGCCTCGTTCACGGCCACGCCGAGCCCCACGGCGATGAGCGGCGCCGGCAGCAGCCGGGCGCGCGCGAAGGGCGAGCGCGGCCACCAGAGCATCACCGCGATGCCGAGCAGCGCCGCGATGACGGCGGCCGGCTGGATCTGCTGCAGGGCCTCGGCGAGCGTGCTGAGCGTGGTCTGCCCCGACGCCTCGATGAACGACATGTCGCCTTCGGCGTCGGCGTCGTAGCCGACCGCGTGTGGCACCTGCTTCAGGATGAGCGTCAGGCCGATGCCGGCGAGCATCCCCTTCACGACCGATGACGGCACGTAATACGCCACCGTGCCGGCGCGCGCGGCCGCCAGCAGGAGCTGCAGGCCGCCGGCCAGCATGACCGCCGGCAGCAGCCGTTCGAAGCTGCCGAGCTGCTGGATGCCGAGCAGCACGATCGGCGTGAGGCCCGCGGCCGGACCGCTGACCATGAGCGTCGAGCCCGAAAGCGCGCCGACGACGAGACCACCCACAACGCCCGCCACGAGCCCGGCGAGCACCGGCACGCCCGAGGCCACGGCGATGCCGAGACAGAGCGGCAGCGCCACGAGGAACACGACGATGCCGGCCGGCACGTCGTCGCGCCAGGTGTCGAAGAGGCTCAGGCGGGTGGCCGCTGGAAGGTCGGAGGCGGCAACGTCGCCCGGCCGGACTGCATGTGTGTCGGTGGCCATTCGCGCCGGTTCCGTCGATATGACCGCGGCCCCATCACCGGCGGTCAACCCGTCCGGATGATATGCGAAGGTGGCACCCGGGCGGGTGCGCCGCGCCAGCTCGAGCACACGGGCCGCCGACGGTCTGGCCTATCCTTGAACGGTCATGCACCGCGCCGCACCTGCCCTTGCCGCCCTCGTCCTTGCCGCCCTCCCCTGCCTGCCCGCCGGGGCCCAGACGCCGCCGGCCGCCGCGCCGCCGCAGTTCGACAGCCCGTCACTCGCGGCGCTGCAGTGGCGCAACATCGGGCCGTTCCGCGGCGGCCGCGTCGTGGCCGTGAGCGGCGTGGCGCAGGAGCCGCGCACGTTCTATTTCGGCGGCGTCGGCGGCGGTGTGTGGAAGACGACCGATGGCGGCGAGACGTGGGCGAACATCACCGACGGCCAGCTCAATACGGCGTCGGTCGGGGCCATCGCCGTGGCCCCGTCCGATCCGAACGTGATCTACGTGGGCATGGGCGAACATCCCATCCGCGGCGTCATGACGTCGCACGGCGACGGCGTCTACCGGTCCACCGACGCCGGCCGCACGTGGCGGCACCTGGGCCTCGAGCGCACGCGGCAGATCTCGCGCATCCGCGTCCACCCCACCGATCCGGACACCCTGCTCGTGGCGGCACAGGGCGCCGCCTACGGCCCCACGAAGGACCGCGGCGTCTACCGTTCGACCGACGGCGGCACGACGTGGACGCAGGTGCTCTTCGTGAACGAGACCACCGGGCCGTCGGAGCTGGCGATGGATCCGACCAACCCGCGCATCCTCTACGCGGCGATGTGGGATCACCTGCGTCAGCCGTGGCAGGTGCGCAGCGGCGGCCCCGGCAGCGGCATCCACAAGTCCACCGACGGCGGCACGACGTGGCAGCGGATGATGACCGGCCTGCCCGCCACCGTCGGCAAGATCGGCATCGACGTCTCGGCCAACCCGGATCGCATCTATGCCGTGGTTGAAGCGGACCCGAAGGGCGGCCTCTACCGCTCGGACGACGGCGCGAAGACGTGGACGCTCGTGAACGAGGCGTGGACGCTGCATGCACGCGCCTGGTACTACATGAAGGTCGCCGCCGACCCGAAGAATCCCGACGTCGTCTGGGTGCTGAACGCCGAGGTCAGCAAGTCGATCGACGGCGGCCGGAGCATCACGTCCGTGCGCACGCCGCACGGCGACAACCACAGCATCTGGTTCAACCCGCGCGACCCCGAGATCGTCATCGAAGGCAACGACGGCGGCGCCAACGTGTCGTTCAACGGCGGCCGCACCTGGTCCACGCAGGGCAACCAGCCCACCGCGCAGTTCTACCGCGTCAACGTCGATGACCAGTTCCCCTACAACGTCTACGGCGGCCAGCAGGACAACACGTCGGTCAAGATTGCGAGCGCCGCGCCCGGCGGCATCACCGAACGCGACTGGTACGACGTCGGCGGCTGCGAAAGCGCCGTGCCGGCCTTCGACCCGAAGAACCCGCGTTACGTGTACGCGGGGTGCTACATGGGCATCATCAGCGAGTTCGACGACACGCTTCGGACCGAACGCGACATCATGGCGTGGCCGCAGATGCCGGCCGCCGTGCCTCCGAAGGAGCAGAAGTACCGCTTCAACTGGAGCGCGCCGATCGTCGTCTCGCGCTTCAACCCCTCGGTCATCTACCACGGCGGCAACATGCTGCTCCGGTCCGACAACCGCGGGAAGACGTGGCGGGAGGCCAGCCCGGATCTGACGCGCAACGACCTCACGAAGCAGGGCCCGGGCGGCGCCCCGATCACGAACGAAGGCGCCGGCGGCGAGACCTACGGCGTCATCGACGACATCGCCGAGTCGCCGCACGACGCGAACACGCTCTGGGTGGGCACCGACGACGGCTACGTGCAGCTCACGCGCGATGGCGGGAAGAGCTGGAAGAACGTGACGCCGCCGGGCGTGGGCGAGGCCATGGTGAACATCATCGAGGTGTCGCCGCACGCGCCGGCCACCGCCTACGTCACCATCTCGAAGTACAAGTTCAACGACTTCACGCCGCTCGTCTTCAAGACCACCGACTTCGGCGCCACGTGGACGAAGATCGTGGACGGCATCGCCCCTGAGGCCTGGGCGCGCGTGGTGCGCGAGGACCCGGTGCGGAAGGACCTGCTCTACCTCGGCACCGAGACCGGCTTCTACGTCTCGTTCACCGGCGGCCAGCGCTGGGTGAAGCTGCAGCTCAACCTGCCGGTCACGCCGATTACCGACCTGCGCGTGCACGGCAACGACCTCGTCGCCTCCACCGCCGGCCGCGCCTTCTGGATCCTCGACGACCTGTCGGCCCTGCAGCAGTGGACCGACGCCACGGCCGCCACCGACGTCCGGCTCTTCACGCCGCGTGCCGCCTGGCGCACGCAGGCGTTCGGCGGCTTCGGCGGCAACAATCCCCGGGCCGGCCGAAGCGCGCCGGACGGCGCACTCATCACCTTCTGGTTGGCGGCGGTGCCCGAGGGCGACGTCGCCATCGACATCCTGCAGGGCGGCAGCGTCGTGCGCCGCTACTCGACGAAGAAACCCGAACCCGATGCGCCGGTGTCGCTCGACGCGCCGCCTGGCGCGCTCACCGTGAAGGCCGGGCTCAACCGCCTGGTGTGGAACCTGCGCCACGACCCGGCCGTGCCGGTGCCCGGGCTCTACGTGTTCGGCACGCTGCAGGGACGGCGCGTGCTGCCCGGCGACTACCAGGTGCGGCTCACGGCCGGCGGCCGCACGCTGACGGCGCCGCTCACGGTGCGCATGGATCCGCGCGTCACGACGCCGCTCAGCGAACTGCAGGCGCAGGAGCAGCTGCACGTGCGCGTGGACGAGCAGTTGAATGCCGTGCACCGCGCGGTCATCCGCCTGCGCGATGTCCGTGCCCAGGTGGAAGACGTCATCAGGCGCACGAAGGGCACGCCCGGCGGCGAGGCCATCGAGAAGGCGGGCCGGGCCTATGTCGACAAGCTGAACGCGCTCGAAGACGCCCTCGTGCAGAAACGCGTCGTGGACGGCCAGACCGTCATCAACTTCCCGCAGCGCCTGAACCAGTACTACATCTACCTGCGGAGCGCGATCGACGCGAGCGACAGCGGCACGACCGATGGCCAGCAGGCACGCCTTGCCGCCCTCGGCGAGGACTGGGCCCGCCAGCAGCGCAGCGCCGGCACGCTCTTCGGCGACGAACTGGCCGCCTTCAACCGGCTGGTGCGCGATCGCAACGTGCCGGCCGTGGTCGCGAAGTAGGCGCTACGGTGCGATGAGCACGTAGCCCTGCTGCTGCAGGGCGATGATGGTGGTGAGCGCCCACAGGTCGCGCTGCACCTCCGGCATCATGTCCTTCGGCTCGATCTTGCGGCCGAGCGTGGCCTGACCGCAGACGCGGAAGTCCACGCCGGCCTTGCTGAGCGCCTGAATCATCGCGTGGTTCGGGTTGTCCTGCCCCTCGTGCCGCGCCTTGTAGGCGTCGTTCGTCATGATGAAGTCGGTCGCGCCCTGGTGGAACACCACAGCCACCTTGCGGTTGGCCGCCGGCACGCCCGTCTTGGCCAGCGTGTTCACGTAGCGCGCCACCGCCTGCAGCATCGGGTGCACCTCGGTGGGCTTCGGTCCGGCCGTGGCCATGTCGAAGAGCACCTTGTGCACGATCGCCGGATTCGGCATCTCCTTCGCGCCGGGGACGTCGCGCGCGGCCTCGACACCGGGTACGGGCAACGCCTGCGCGGCAGCGGACGCCGCGGTGGCGGCGAATACGACACCGAACGAAAGGGCCAGCAGAGTCTTCGTCATGGTCGGATCTCCTGACGCCGGCAATGCCGGCGCTACTTCGTCTTCCTGAGCGCCTTGTAGTGGTCTTCGATCGGCTGGAACGGGCCGACGCGGTGCTGCTCGAGCGGGAACTCGTCGGCGAATGGCCCGTAGGGATTGTCCACCGGCTTCGCGGCCTTGTCCGGATAGTCCTGCTCGAGGTTCGGCATCTGCGGGCGCGGCTGCGCGTTGATGTAGGCCGCGACGTCGAATGCCTCGTCGTCGGTGAGCGTCGCCTCGCCGAGCGGCATCCGTGCCTTGATGAAGCGGGCGGCCGTCAGCACGCGGTGCATCCCGGCGCCGTTGTTGAACGAATCAGGCCCCCAGAGCGGCGGAAAGAGATACCCCTTCGCTTTCTCACCCGTGGCGAGCAGGCCGAGCCCGTCGCTGCCGTGGCACGCCGAACACCGGGCGCCGTACACGGTCTGGCCGGCCTCGACGCTCGCCGCGCGCTTCGGCGTCTTGAAGGCCGGCGGCTCGCTGGCCTTCCTGAGCGACGCGCCCATGGCTTCGTAGCGCGACCCGAGCGACCGCAGATACGCGGCGATGGCGATCATCTCGGGGCTGTCGAGCGGCAGCGGCGTGCCGTTCATGCTGCGCTGCATGCACTCGTTGATGCGATCCTCGACGTCGGTCATGTTGCCGGCGCGGCCCGAGAAGCGCGGGTAATGTTCCGCCGTCTGCAGCAGCGCGAGCGTCCCAGGGTCGGTGCCGGTGGCGAGATGACACGACGCGCAGTTGAGGCGTCCGCCGGAATAGCGGCGTGCCGGGTCCGGATGATCCGGCCCGAGCAGTTCGACCGTCTGCGCGACGAGGCGGCGTCCGTACTCTTCGGTGGCATGTTCGGGTACGTCGGTCACGGGACGCGGCGGGCGCGGACGTTCGGCTCCTGAATTCGCCGGCGCCGTGGGCGAGGCGGCGTCGGACGATCCGCCGGGCTCGACGGCCGAATAGCGCAGGCCGGCCACGACGGCCGCCGCGCCAACGACGAGCGCGAAGACGACGATGCCGGCAAGACCGGGCAGGCCGCGGGACTCGGTGGGACTCATGGCGTTCTCGCGTCTGGGGGCGGCCCGCCGGGCCGCTCCGCCGCATCATACTGCCGGGCCGATGCCAGGAAGTGGTGCTTGGGCTGCTCGATCCACGCCCGCAGGGCCGGCGATGCCGCCCAGGCGGCGACGAAGACCACGGCGAAGGCCACCGACGCCCAGACGATGAGGTCGGAAATCATCGCCCCACCATGGCGGGCGGCGCCGCGCGAAACAGGCTGCGGACGTAGTGCGCCGCGGCAAGGCGTTCGGCATCGGTGAGGCGGGTCGTCCACGGCGCCATCGGCGACCCGTGCACGCCCTCGCGCAGCACGCGCACGGCCTCCGTGAGGCTGAGCCGCTGCGCGGTGAAGTTGGCCGGCGCCATCGTGAGCTTGCCGGCCGCCGAACCGCGGCCGTCGCCATCCACGCCGTGGCACTGCGCGCAGTTCGCGGCGTAGACCTCGCGGCCGAGCGTCACGAGATGTGCGGGGACCTCGGGTTCGGGCCGCGGGGCCGAGAGCGCCTGCACGGCGAGCGCGAGCGCTGCGCGGTCTTCGGTGGAGTAATCGCGCCAGGCAGGCATCGCCGACCCGGCCACGCCGTGCCACAACACGTCGGCGAGCCGTGCGGTCGCGTAGGCGTGCTCTGCGAGCTTCGCCGGCGCGGGCGCGAGATAGCGGGCGCCCGGGCCGTCGCCTGCGCCGGTCGTGCCATGACAGGTGGCGCAGTGACGGCCGTAGAGCGCCTGGCCGCGTTCGAGATCGCCTCCGGCGAGCGCTGGCGCCGCATCCGGCGTGCGGATCGCACGGGCCGGATGGGCGTTCAAGGGCCCCTCGAACGCCATCTGCTGCATCTCGTCATCCGGGCAGTTGCAGCCCGCACGCGCCCGCGACTCCCCTTCGGGCCCCGCCAGTTCCCGGGCCCGGCCGAGCGCGTCGAGATACGCCACGAGGTCGCGGGCCTCCTGACGCGGCCGATCGGGAGCGCCGTCGAAGAGCGCCGGATAGCCGGGCATCACCGACGCGGCCACCATCGCGCGCGGCGCATACAGATGGGCGTACTGCCAGTCGAGGCTGCGCGTGCCGCCCACGCGGCTGAGGTCCGGACCGATGCGGCGCGTGCCCCAGAGATGCGGCGTGTCGCGACGCGTCTCCCAGGCAAGGGTGGGCGCGCCGAACCGGGACATATCGGCGTGCAGGTAGCGGATCTGCTGCGTGTGGCAATAGGCGCAACCCTCGCGCGCGTAGACGGCGCGGCCGCGCTTCTCGCTCGTGGTGGGTTCGAGCGGCTTCTCTGGCGCCATCGCCGCCGTCTGCTGGTCGAGCAGCCGCGCCGGCCACACGCCGAGCAGCGCCACCGACAGCGCGAAGAACAGCACCCCGGCGACACTCGCCACGAGATACGACGTGCGCAGGGCCTGTCCGGCGCGGCTCACAGGGCCTCCGTGGCGGGCGCGAGCCGCGGCGCGACCTCGTCGCGTCCGTCAGTCGACGGCGCCGGACGCACCGACATCCCGGCGCCGCGCGGCCCGGTCGTGAGTCCGACGAGGAGCGCGATGAAGCCGGCGGCGAGGATGCTGCCGATGTGCGCGCGCGCCACCCAGTAGACCCGCGACGCGGTGACCGAATCGATCCACGGGGCGCCGCTCTTCCAGAGTTCGCCCTGCACGAGGCCGCCGATCGTGAGGTCCACGACCATGCCGACGAGCCCGACGACGAGCATCCAATAGGCCCAGGTGATGGCCGTGGCGTTGTAGCGCGCCTCGGGCATCCGCTGCCACGCATGCACGAGGCCGCCGGCCGCCGCGAAACTGGCAAAGCCGAGCATCGCCATGTGCGAATGCGCCACCACCCAGTCGGTGAAGTGTACGGTCTCGTTCACGGCCATCTGCGCCTGGGCGGAGCCCTGGAGGCTGACGATGACATAGAAGAAGGTGCCGGTGCCCACGAACCGCAGGGCCGGATCCTTTGGCAGCAGGCCGGCGCCGCGCATCGACAGGAACAGGTTGGTGACGACGATGACCACGGTCACGCCGAGCAGCGCCGAGGCCACGATTGCCGTGAGCTGCGCCGCCATCGGAATCACCGAGTAGACGTAGTGATGCGTGCCGTTCAGCGGATAGAGGAAGAACAGCAGCCAGAAGCCGAGCATCGACAGGAAGTGGCTGAACACGGGCCGGCCGGTCGAGGCGGGAATCACGAAGTAGAGGATGGCGAGCGCCATCGGCGTGACGAAGAGGCCCACGGCGTCGTGGATCCACAGGCCGCTGATGGCGGCGCCGGCCGCGCCCGGCAGGAACTCCGGCACGACGTTGCCCATCGGATACGACAGCAGCGTGAAGACGAGGCCGCCGATGATGTACCAGCTCGAGACGTAGAGCGACTCGATGCCGCGCCGGAAGAAGCCGGGGAGGAACTGCACGGCGGCGAGCGCCAGCGCGAGGACCGCCACGACGTCCACGACCAGCGGGAACTCCGCCCATTCGAGCGGCTGGCTGACGCCGGCGAGCACGAGCACCCAGCCGGGCGCCATCACGGCGAGGTTCCACAGCGCGAAGATCCACACGCCGAGGCGCGCGCTCGTGACCGGGCGTCCCGTGAGGATCGGCACGGCGTGATAGAGGAACGCGAAGAACGCGTTGGCCAGCCAGCCGAGCATGATGCCCTGGGTGTGGGCGTAGCGCACCCGGCCCCAGCCGAGCCACGCCACGTCGCGGCCGAGGTCGGGCGCGATGAGCTGCCAGGCGGCCACCAGGCCGAACACGACCGAGACGAGCAGCGTGACGAGGGCCGCGAGACCGTGCGCGCGGACGAGTCCCGTGTGGACGAGCGGAGGGGACGGACGCGTGGACAGGGCCGTCGTCCTACTTGTTGACCGGCACCATGATGTGCGCGCCGGGCGTGCCGGGCAGCATCAGCCACGGCGTGCCGCGCAGTTCGAGCGCGTCTTCTCTGGCACTGGCCGTCGTGACGCCAATCGACTCGGGCGTGGCGCCGGGCACCGAGATCACCCACAGCAGCTGGATGCGATCCGGCTTGCCATAGAGGCGGTACGACATCGTGCCGAACTCGGTCGGCTTCACCGTGCCGGCCTTGGTGGCTTCGGCCATCGCCTCGGCGATTTCCTTGTCGGTCTTCTTCTGCGCCCGCAGCTTCGCCGAGAGGTCGCGGCGCGGACCGCCGGACTTGTTGTAGCACCACGTGAAGCCGTCGTCGCCGCGCGGCATACATTCGAGCTGATTCGTGCCCTGGCGCAGCACCTTGCGCTCGCCGTTGGCGTCGTAGGTATAGACGGTGGCGCCGGCGCGCAGGTCGAGCGGCAGCGGCAGCGTCGCCTGCGCGATCGGGTCGGCGGCCACGTCAGTGATCGAGGTCTTCGCCGGCTTCGGGTTGATCGGGATCATGATGTGCGCGCCGGGCGTGCCGGGCAGCATCATCCACGGCAGGCCGCGGCCCTCGAGCGCCTCGTTGCGCTGACTCACCGTGGAGACACCGACCGACTCAGGCGTGCTGTTCGGCGTGGACCACACCCACAGGTGCTGGATGCGATCGCGCTTGTCGTAGTGACGGTACGACATCACGCCCTGAGGTGTCGGCGGGAGGGTGCCGGACTTCACGGCGGCGGCCACTGCCTGGCTGATCTGCTCTTCGGTCTTCTTTTCGGCCTTCAGCTTCGCTTCGAGGTCGCGGCGCGGGCCGAACAGCTTGTGGTAGCAGCGGGCGAAGCCGTCGGCCGGATCGCGCGGCTGGCACTCGACGAAGTTGGTGCCCTGTCGAAGCACCCGGCGGGCGCCGGTGGCCGCGTCGTAGGTCACGACGGTGGCGCCGGCCCGGAGGTCTTCCGGCAGGATCTGCACGGCTTCGGCGATGCGCGCGGCATCGCCGCCAGGCTGAGCGGCGAGGGACGACGCCGACATGACGGCGACGGCCGCCGCGAACGTGAACCAGTAGCGCATGATGACGCCTCCTATCCGACGTAGAGCAATGTGAAGCCGTGTTCCTGGGCGTGGGTCACGCCGACGACGCCCGCCGACACGATCCGCGCGTTCGGGATGAGATTGGCCGACATCTCCTTGAGCACCGCGTCGGCATCGCCGCCCTGTCCGGCGATCCGGCCGGCCAGGCCGCGGCTCGCCGTGCCGCAGACGATGAACTGCACGCCGCGTTTCGCCAGCCCCGAGAGCTGCATGCGCTCACCGGAGTTGAAGGGGTTGGCCACGGGCGGCGGAGTCGCCTTCGCGTCGATCGACTTGCCGTACTTCGACCAGATGGCGTCGCTGTAGCCGTAGGCCGTGGCCGAGTGGCGCAGCACCATGATGAGCGCCATCTCCGATTCCTCGACGCCGTAGCCCGTCTTGTTGCCGGTGAACAGATTACCCGCGAAGCGGATGCCGTCGGGCACGCCGGTGGGCGACACGACGTCGAGCACGACGCGATGCCGGCCGGGCATCGCCGACATCCACGCGTCCTGCTCGTGGCGGGCCGGCGTGAACGGTGTGGAGGCCGGCGGCGCCTGCGCGCCGCGCGCGCCGAGGGTCACGGAGGTGGCGGCCATGCCGAGGCCGGCGAGGAGAAGGGCGCGACGGTCCTGTGTGTCTGACGACATGCGTGAAGGCTCCCGGTTGTGGCACGGCCGGCCGCGGTCCGCGCGAACACGCGCGGG
Source organism: uncultured Acidobacteriota bacterium (assembly GCA_902826515.1). Classification (GTDB taxonomy): domain Bacteria; phylum Acidobacteriota; class Vicinamibacteria; order Vicinamibacterales; family UBA2999; genus CADEFD01. The sequence continues at coordinate 44,704 of CADEFD010000006.1, read as the reverse complement.
CGCCGGACGGGCCGGGGCGATTGTAGCCGCGATGTGGTCCGGCGGACGCGCTTTCCGCATCAGCTGGGTCGCGCCGTCCACTGACGGATCCGTGTGCGGGCCGGAGACATTCGGGGGCAAGTTTGAGGTCCGTTCGCGGTCGGGCGCGTGGTAGAGTCGCGACACCCTGCAGCGCCCACGCCCGGAGTTCGCCTCCCCCGCCGTTCTCAAGCTCGCCCTCGACAGACGCGCCCAAGCCTTCGTGGGGACGCGCGCCACCGTGGACAGCCCGATGATGTATGCCAAGGCCGCCGCCCTCATCGGCGCCGCCGTCTGGGCCTACATGGTGCTCGTCTTCGACGCCGCTGACGCGGTCACAGTCGTGTGGTCCTCGGTGGTGCTGGCGCTGGCCCTCGTCGGCATCGGCTTCAACGTGCAGCACGACGGCAATCACGGCACGTTCTCACGCCGTCCGAGCGTGAACCGCCTGGCCGGCTTCACGCTCGACCTGATGGGCGCGAGTTCGTACTTCTGGAAAGACAAGCACAACCACAATCACCACGTGTACACGAACATCCCGCACGAGGACGCCGACATCAACCTCGGCCCGATGGCGCGGCTGAGCGTGGATCACGAGTGGCGCTGGTGGCACAGCTACCAGCACATCTACCTGTGGGTGCTGTACACCGGCGTACACCTCCGCTATCTCTACAGCGACCTGCAGCGCCTCTTCCTCGGCAAGAACGACGGCCTGAGCGCCGGCTACCCGAAGGGCGCCGACATGGCCTGGCTGCTCGGCGGCAAGCTGTTCTTCTTCACGGTGGCCTTCGCGATTCCGCTGTCCCGCCATGGCGCCGGCATCGTGTTCGGCATCTACGTGCTCGTGTCGATGACGATGGGCTTCATCTTCAGCGTGGTCTTCCAGCTGGCGCACACGGTGGACAACGTCGAACATCCGGCAAACGGCGACACGCATCCGGAATGGGTCGTGCACCAGATCGCCACCACGTCGAACTTCGCCACGCACAGCCGCCTGGCCACGCTGCTGCTCGGCGGCCTGAACTACCAGCGCGAACACCATCTGTTCCCGCGGATCGCACACGTGCACTACCCGGCGCTGGCGAAGATGGTGCAGGAAGTCTGCGCCGAACACGGCGTGCCGTGCCGCGAGAACATCACCCTCATGGACGCGCTGCGTTCGCACTACCAGTTCGTGCGGGAGATGGGCCGGAAGCCGGCCGTCGTCGTCGCCGTCGCGCCCGTCGTCGAACCCGCCCGCTAGCGCGCCTCCCCGGCCGCCGCCCCGCGGGTTCCGCGTAGACTGACAGGCAGTGCCCGTGCCTCCCGCGTCCGCGGACCTCTCCGCCGTCCTCGTCGTCGCCGCCACCGCCCGCGAGCTCGCGCCGCCCGAAGGCTGGCGCGTGTGCTGCTGCGGCGTCGGGCCGGTCGAGGCGGCCGCCGCGACCGCCGCCGCCCTCGCGGTCAGCCGCCCCGCCATCGTCGTGCACGTGGGCATCGCCGGCGCCCGACGTGCCTCGGGCCTGCAGCCACCGGCGATCGTCGTGGGCACCGAGACGATTTACTGCGACCTCGGCGTGCCCGAACGATTCGCGCCGTCGCGGCTCGCGACGCCGGCCGCGCTCGTGGAAGCCGCCTGCCGCGCCCTGCCGCCTGCCACCTGCGCCGCCATCGGCACGAGCGGCCGCGTCGGCCACACGAGCGGCTGCGACGTCGAGGCGATGGAGGGGTTCGGCGTGCTGCGCGCCGCCGCCCTGGCCGGCGTGCCGGCCATCGAAGTGCGCGTCATCTCGAACGCCGTCGAAGACACCGACCGCACCCTGTGGCGCTTCGACGACGCCTTCGCCGCCGTGCAGGCGCTGACGCCGCGCCTGGTCCGGGAGCTTGCCGCATGCGTACGCTGACCTTCGGCTTCTCGCCGTGCCCGAACGACACCTTCGCGTTTCACGCGCTCGTGCACGGCCTCGTGCCGGCGCCGTTCGCCGTGCAGCCGGTGCTGCTCGACATCGAGGAGCTGAACCGCCGGGCGCACGAGGGGGCGTTCGATCTGACGAAGCTCAGCGTGGGCGCCTTCGGCGCCGTCGGCGGCCTCTACCGGCTGCTGCGCAGCGGCGCCGCGCTCGGCCACGGCGTCGGGCCGCTCGTCGTGGCGCGCGAGTCGCGCCGCCTCGGCGACGCGGTGCGCGGCCGGGTCGCGATTCCCGGGCGCGAGACCACTGCGTTCCGCCTCCTGCGTCTCGCGGCGCCGACGCTCGGCGAGGTGGTCGAGGTGCGCTACGACCGCATCCTCGGCGCCGTCGAACGCGGCGAGGTGGACGCCGGGCTCATCATCCACGAGAGCCGTTTCACCTACGCGGATCATGGCCTCGTGAAGATCGTGGATCTCGGTGACTGGTGGGAACGCGAGACCTCGCTGCCGGTGCCGCTGGCCGGCATCTGCGCGCGCGCCGACCTCGACGCCGGCCTGGCGGCCGCGGCCGAAGAGGCGATCCGCGCCTCGGTCGCCCACGCCTTCACACATCCCGAGGCCAGCCGGGCCTACGTGCGCGCCCACTCGCAGGAGATGTCGGACGCGGTGTGCGACCAGCACATCCGGCTCTACGTGAACGCACACAGCCTCGACATCGGCGACGAGGGGCTGCGCGCCGTAAGCCGCCTCGCCGGCACCACCCTGACGCGCTGAGCGCGCGGCAGCGGGCGCGGCGCTCAGGCGGCGACGGCGTTGCGGCCGGCGGCCTTGGCGCGGTAGAGCGCGCGGTCCGCCGCGTCGACGAGCGTGGCCTGCAGGCTCTCGGGCGCGCTCACCGCCGCCACACCCACGCTCACCGTGATGTGGCCCAGCGCGTGCCCCGGATGCGGCAGGGCGAGGGCTTCGACGGCCTCGCGAATCTCCTCGGCGAGCGCATGCACGCGCTCGCGGCGGCCGCCGGGCAGCAACACGACGAATTCCTCGCCGCCGTAGCGTGCGGCGACATCGCCGGGACGGCGCGCGCAGGCCTTGATCACATCGGCCACGGCGCGCAGCGCCCGGTCGCCGGCCACATGGCCGAGCGTGTCGTTGAGCGACTTGAAGTGGTCGATGTCCACCATCACGAGCGCGATCGGGCTGCGCGTGCGATGGGCGCGCGCCCATTCCTCGGCCAGCGCGTCCTCGAAATGCCGGCGGTTGTAGAGCGCCGTGAGTTCGTCACTCCAGGCCAGTTCCGCCAGGCGGCGATTGGCTTCCTGCAGCGCGGCGGTCTTCTCGATGACGGCACGTTCGAGTTCGTGCGAGCGGCGGCGCAGCTGGTGCGTGCGCACCTGGCTCACGAGCAGCAGCAGGCCGGCGACGAAGGCGATTTCGAGGAGGTAGACGAGCGGCGTGCGATACCAGGGCGGCCGCACGGTGAACGCCCACTCGCTCTCGGCACGGTCGGGACCGCTGCCCGATCGCATGTGCAGGCGGTAGGTGCCTTCGGGGAGCGAGGTGTACTCGGCGATGACGCCGCGCCGCGCCGGACTCCAGTCGGCGTCGAGTGGTTCGAGCTTGAAGGCGGTGACCGCACCCGGCGCGAACGTATTCGGCGTGAACTCGAGGCGCAGGCGTTCGAAGCCATGGGCCAGGTCGATCGGCGAGCCGTCGGGCCGGGCGCGGGCCACGGGCGCGCCGTTCACGAACACCCGTTCGAGCGTGGGCGAGGGCCGCGACGTCCACGGCGTGGCGCGCGGGCTGGCGAACCGCCACAACCCGACGTTGCTGCCGAGCCAGACGACGCCGTCGGGTTCGATGTCGAGGGCCTGCACGCTGACGCCGCGGTCGAGGACCGGACGCATCGCGCCGATGCCGGGTTCGAGCGTCTCGACGCCGAGGCCGGTGGCCCACAACGCCCCGCGCGGGTCGTAGGCGAAGCGCAGGGTGTGCTCCGGCAGGTCGACGCCGCGCAGCGACGCCGCGCGGACGGTCTCGCGCGCCTCGTCGAGCACGGCCAGGGTGTTGGTGTCGTAGTTGAGCACGTGCAGCGCGCCGTCGATGTCGCGCAGGTGCACTTCGCCGGGCACGAGCGTGCGCGGCGGCACGGCGGGGTCGTCGAGGCGCAGGCGCACGAGCCCGTCGAACGTCGTGCCGAGATAGACGACGCCGTCGGGCCGCGTCACGATGGTGCGCACGTAGCGCGGCGCCCCGGCGACGTCGCGCGAGAACCGCCAGCCGTTGCCGTCGCGCACGAGCACCGAGAGCCCGGTGCGCGAGCCGACGAGCATGGTGCCGGGCCGATCGACACGCGGCGCCAGCACATAGGACGAAAGGCGCGCCGTGCCCGGCACGAGGCGGGCGCCGGCGCGGCGGCTCTCGTAGACGCCGGACGCGGTCGCCACGAGCAGGTGTTCGCCGGCGTCGAAGGCGTCCCACGCGCGCGCCGGCACGCCCGGCACCGGAGTGGCGCGGCGGCGGCCGCGGCTGTCGTCGAGCACGAAGAGTCCGGAGGTCGTGAGCACGTGCAGGCGTTGGTCGTAGCGGGCCACCCCGTTGACCGTGCCCTCGAGGCCGAGCCGCGTGTCGATGAGCGTGAGCGGCGCCCCGAAATCCACGCGCGCCAGGTCGGCCGGACTCACGACCCACACGCCGCCTTCCGCGTCCTCGGCCAGGCTTTCGACGTCGCCCGAGGGCAGTCCCTCGGCGCGGCCGAGCGCGCGATCGAACGTGAGGTCCGGCGCGAGGAGCACGACGCCGCCGGTGGTACTGCCGAGGGCCAGCGCGCCGCTCGTGAGCACGCGCGCATCGGTGATGCCGCGCGTGAGCAGGTCGCCGCCGGCCGCCGCCACGCGCCAGGCGCCGTCCTGGCGCGTCAGCAGCCCGCGCGTTTCGACGCCGACGATCTGGCCGGCCTGCGGATGATCGACGACGAACATCACGCGTCCGCCGGCGGCGTCGAGCGCCGTCACGGCATCCTCCACCGTGGCGGCCTCTGCGGTGAAGGCGCGCACGCCGCTCTGCGACGACACGTAGAGGCGCCCCTGGCTCACGAACCCGCGCCGCAGCGGGTCGGATCGCCAGCGTTCGACGAGGTGCACGTCGGCGCCGCGCACGCGCACGAGGGCGCGGTCGGTGACGGCAAAGAAGGTGTCGCCCAGCGCGTGAATCGATCGCACGTCCCCGATCACCCGATCGCCTTCGGGCAGCCGGTCCACGAGCGACACGAGCTGATGCTGACCGTCGGCGCCGCGCGAGAGCTCCAGCAGGCAGTCAGGCCCGCCGGCGATGACACGTCCGCTCGCCGCGCCATGTACCGCATAGAGCGCGCGGTCGGAGGGCACGACCTCCCAGTGGGCGCCGTCGTGGATGGCGAGCCCGGTCAGCGTGCCGACGTACAGGCGGCGTCCGGCGACGGAGACGGCAAACAGCTGCGGCGCCCCGAGGCGCGCCGGCGGCACGACCGTCACGGTGGGCAGGCCGCGTTCCGCCGGCCGGGGATCCGCCAGGCCGTCGTCGGCGCGTGCCGTCGCCGGCAGGAGACAGACGGCGACAAGTGTCACGAGACGGCACAGCGTGTGCCACTTCAGGCGCCGCACAGCCGCACGGGCCCGCGCCCCCGCCGGACTCGATCCGGGTAACTGCGTGAGATCGCGCGGAATGGCGCCACGAACGGGAACAGCCTTGAGGTACGGCATCCGGATTCGTCAGCGGCACTGCAACCTCCGGGCCACGAGCCGGCACATGCCGATTCGGGAATTCTCCGGGGGGTTTTGCCGGCGCGGACGGCCCGTTCGAAGGTCCGCGGTGGAATTGGCGCCGTCCGGCCGGGCGCCGCCCTGTGGCGTGGCCCTTGCTGCCCGCTTCACCAGGCTGACGCCGCTCCCCGGCGCCACACCCGCTGGAGTCTTGTGCCCATGGACCGACGTGACGCCCTCCGCCTGCTGACCGTGCCAGCCATCGCGCCGGCCCTCGGTGTGTTCGACTTCGGCCCACCGCGCGAGGCAGCCGACGCGCTGCAGCCGGCGCGCGCCGTGCCCGACGTGGAACTCACACTCACGGCCGCGCCGTCGGAGGTTGCCCTGCTGCCCGGCGCCCCGACGCGGGTCTGGCGCTATACGGCCTCCGTCGTGCGCGGACCGGCGTCGACCGTGCAGCCGCTGCCGGGCTCGTACCTCGGCCCGGTGCTGCACTTCCGGCGTGGGCAGAAGGTCCGCGTGCGGTTCGAGAACCGGCTGCCGGAGCCGTCGATCGTGCACTGGCACGGTCTCGACGTGCCCGAGGCGGCCGACGGCCACCCGCGGCTGGCGGTGGACGGGGGCCGCGACTACGTCTACGACTTCGAGGTGGTGAACCGCGCCGGCACCTACTGGTATCACCCGCATCCGCACATGCGCACCGGCGCCCAGGCGTATCAGGGACTCGCCGGCGTCATCGTGGTGACCGATCCCGAAGACGACGCGCTCGGTCTGCCGGCGGGCGACGACGCGCTGGTGCTCGTGCTGCAGGACCGCCGGTTCGACGCGAAGAACCAGCTCGTCTACGCCAACGGCGGGACGATGCCTGGGGGCATGGGCCGGGGCGGCGGCATGGGCCGCGGCGGCGGCATGGGCGGCGGCATGGGGCAGATGATGGAGACGATGAACGGCTGGCTGGGCGACCGGCTGTTCGTGAGCGGCGCGCCGCGTCCGGCGCGATCGCTCGAACGCCGCGCCTATCGGGTGCGTCTGCTGAACGGCTCGAACGCGCGCATCTACAAGCTGGCGTGGAGCGACGGCACGCCGTTCACGATTCTCGGCGGCGACGGCGGGCTGCTCGAACGGGCGCGGGTCCGGCCGTTCCTGACGCTCGCGCCCGGTCAGCGTGCAGATGTGCTGCTCGACGCGTCGGTCAAAGCGGCGGGCACGGCCTTCACGCTGCGCAGCGTGGCCTTCCCGGCCGACGCCGTGGGGCACGTCGGCATGATGGGCGAACTCTCACCGCTGCCGCAGGGCTCGGCGGCGGATCTCATGTCGTTCACCGTGCGCGGCGGTCCGGCCGCGAGCCTCACACTACCGGCGCGCCTCTGCACGCCGCCGGCCGCCTGGGCGGTCAGCGACCGCGCGCCGATCCGCCGCGTGCCGCTGACCTTCATGCGGATGGAGTGGCTCATCGGCGGCCGCACCTTCGACATGGCCGATGCCGCTCCGGACGAAACCGTCGCGCCGGGGTCCACGCACATCTGGGAGTTCAGGAACGAGCCGAACCCGATGGGCATGGCGATGGCGCATCCCATCCACGTGCACGGCACGCAGTTCCGCGTGCTGTCGCGATCGGGCGCCGCCGCGAACGCCCTCTCCGAGGGCATCAGCGACACGCGCGCCACCGACACGGTGCTCGTGCTGCCCGGCGAAACGGTGCGGGTGCAGATCACCTTCTCGACGTATCCGGGGCTGTATCTCTACCACTGCCACATCCTCGAGCACGAGGACATGGGCATGATGCGGAACTTCCGGATCAGCGCGCCGGCGCGGGGGTAACCGCGGCGGGCGCCGGTCCGCGGGCCGGCGGGTCGGCCAGCCCGGCGCCGACGGCGGCGGCGATGAGCAGGGTGGCGAGCGCGACGGGCAGGGCCAGATCGAGGGCGGTGCGGAACATGGAGACTCCCGGGGAAGGGCGGACTGTCTCTACTAGCGGCAGACGCCGCCGAATCAGCTCACCGGGGGCGGTCGCGGACGGGTGTGGAGTGCGCGGCCATGTCACGACCCGCGCCGCCCGTGTCAACGCACCTGACGCGCCAGCTCACCCAGCCCCGGGACCGACGTGCGCGCCGCGGCCATGAGGGCCGGGGCCGGCGGGACCCGCCTGCGGCCACGCCAGCAGTTCGCGCTGGCCTCGCCGCGGCTACTGCGACGCGGCCGGCTTCACCGTGGGGTAGGTGATGCCGAACTGCGCCTTCATCTGGTCCATGTAGGTCTTGTACTTCGCGCGGTCGAAGTAGTACTTCGTCATCTCGGGCCGGTAGCGGTCCATCGTCGCCTTGTTCATCCACGTGGCCGGCTGATCGGTGGGCCGGATGAACGGCGTGTACTTGCGCTGCTTGAGCTGCACGTTCTCGAAGTAGTCGCGCGCGGCCTTGACGAGGTCCGGGCGCATCACGAGGTCGAGCGCGGTGAGCGCCGCCACGCGGGCCCCGGCGTTCACGCCCTTGTGCGCGATGGGCGTGGCCATCGGGATGGCGTTGGCCCAGTTGTGGCCCGGGCCGGCCTGGAAATTCGCCGGATAGCTGAGCGACACCGTCGGCACCGTCCAGGTGACATCGCCGATGTCATCCGATGGGCCGCCGAACTTCTCCTCGTCCGGAATCCGCTCCCGGCCGCGCAGCGGGCCGATCGGCCCGGTGGCGAGGCCGATCTCCGGCACGTGCATCACCCGCTGCGTCGCCTTGGCCAGCGTGATGTCGGCCTCGCTCCACTGCGGCAGCCCGACGTGCTGGATGTTGGCGTGCATGGCCTCGGCCACGGCGCGGTTGGTGTGGCGCGGCCAGGCGGTGCCGAGCACGCGCGAGGTCCACTTCGTGTTCGTCATGAGGGCGGCGCCGTCGGCCATCTTGTCGCCGATGTCCCACATGTTGCGGATGGTGTCGTAGTCGGTCTCGCGGAAGTAGTACCAGACGCCGGCATTGCGCGGCACGACGTTCGGCTGATCGCCGCCGTTGGTGATGACGTAGTGGGTGCGCTGCGCCAGCCGGAGGTGCTCGCGCCGATAGTTCCAGCCGACGTTCATGAGCTCCACCGCGTCGAGCGCGCTCCGGCCGCGCCACGGCGCCCCGGCGCTGTGCGCCGTCTCGCCTTCGAAGGTGTACTCGACCGAGACGAGGCCGCTGCCGCCGCCGTCTCCCCAGCTCGTGCCGAGATTCGACCCGACGTGGTTGTAGAGCACGACGTCCACGTCCTTGAACATCCCGGCGCGCACGAAGTACGCCTTGGTGCCGAGCAGTTCCTCGGCCACGCCCGGCCAGATCATGAGCGTGCCGGGCAGCTTCTCGCGCTCCATGATGCGCTTGACCGCGAGCGCGGCCACGATGTTGAGCGGCGTGCCCGAGTTGTGGCCTTCGCCGTGGCCCGGCGCCCCTTCGACCATCGGGTCGTGATACGCCACGCCCGGCTTCTGGTTGCCCTGCGGGATGCCGTCGATGTCGGAGCCGAAGGCAATGACCGGCGCGCCGTTGCCCCAGCGAGCGACCCAGGCGGTGGGAATTCCGGCCACGCCGGTCTCCACCGTGAAGCCGTTCTCGCGCAGCAGGCCGCCGAGGTACTTCTGCGTCTCGAACTCCTGGAAGCCGATCTCGCCGAAGCTGAAGACCATGTCGTTCATCTGCTGGCCGAGGTCGTACATGGCCGGCGACGACACGTCGGCGTCGAGCGCCGCCTTGAGGGCGGCGACGCGCGGCGACACCGGCGCCACGGCCGCGGCCGGCGTCGCCGGCGGCGCGGCCGGACGCTGCGCCTGCGGCAGGGCGGCGAGAACGAGGGCCAGCGCGGTGCCGGCGACGAGTGCCTTGGGGATCTGCATGTCGGCCTCCGGGATGCGGCAGCAACGAGGCCGCCGCCACGCGGCGGATTATGGCCGAGCGCCGGCGAAAACAACAGCGAGTCGTCGCCACCGGTTCCAGAAGCGGACGTGATGGGTGCGCCGCCGTCCTGCCGCCACTGCCCGTGTTGGCACGCGCCGTCGCGTGACGCGGCCCGTCATGCCGTTGTTGCGGCTCGTGGCCGCGGCTCTCGGCGATAATGTGGGGTCCTCGTGAAGGTGCTCCACTCGATCTCCGGCCCGTCCGCTCCCCTCCCGTCCGCGCGCGTGGAGCCGCGGTGCTGAATCCCCTCAAGGCCCTCGTGCCGCGATCGCTGCTGCAGCGGTCTCTCAAGCGCAACATCGCCCTCAACTGGACGGCCACGCTCATCGGCGCCGTGGTGTCGCTCGGCCTCACCCCGATCACGGTGGCCCGGCTGCAGGAAGAGGACTACGGCATCTGGACGTTCCTGAACGGCCTCACGCTCTACTCGAACCTCCTGTATCTGGGCCTCGGGTCGGCGTTCGTGAAAAAGATGTCAGAGGCGGTCGGGCGGGACGACCGTCCGGACCAGACGCGCCTGCTGAGCGTGGCCGGCACGCTCTACACCGGACTCGGCCTGCTCTGCTTCGCCCTGGCGGTCGCGCTCGCGCCGGTCGTGCCGCGTCTCCTCGCGACGCCGCTGGCGCCCGAACGCCTCGACGCGGCCACGATCACGATGGTGCTGCTCGGGCTGCGCCTGGTCTTCATGTTCGTCAACTCGGCGTTCTCGGCGCTGCTCGCCTCGCACGGCCGCTGGGATCTCGTGTCGACCGTCATCATCATCGCCGCGCTGCTGCGCTCGGTAGGCGTCCTGTGGGCCACGGCGCAGCCCGACGCGATGGTCTGGCTCTCGATCGTCTCGGTGGTGGACGGCGCCATTCAGCTGCCGCTCTTCATCTTCTTCTGCCGGCTGGTGGCGCCGGGCGTGCGGATGGGCGCGGTCAGGCCGACGCGCGAGGAACTGCGCGGCCTCTACGGCTTCGGCGCGCAGGCCTTCGTCGTGCAGACGGCGCTCCTCATCATCGGCTACACCGACACGGCGCTCATCGGCGTGCTGCTCGGGGCCGCCAGCGTGACCCTCTACACCCTGCCGCTGCAGCTCGTCGAGCAGTCGCGCGTGCTCGTGAACGGCATCACGCAGAGCCTGCTGCCGGAACTGGCGGCCTACCGGGCCCGCGGCGAGTTCGACAAGCTCAAGTCACTCTTCCTGGCCGCTTCGCGCACCTGCGCCGCGCTGTCGGTGCTCATCAACGTGCACCTGGTCATCCTCGGCCCGGCCTTCCTCGCCATCTGGGTGGGCCCGGTCGTCGCCGCCGAGTCGCCACGCATCCTGCTCTTCCTCGGCATCGCCGCCACCGCGAGCGCGCTCTCGACGCAGGTGATGAATCCCTTCTACCAGGCGCTCGACCTGCTGAAGCTGCTGGTGCTCGTGGTCCTCGCCGAGGCGCTCGTCAACTTCGCGCTGAGCGTGTGGTTCGCGGGCCGCTTCGGCGTGTGGGGCGTGGCCCTCGCCACGGCGATTCCCGCCGTGGCCATCACGATGGTGTTCGCGCCGCGCTTCCTGCTGCCGCGCGTCGGCGTCACCGTCGGCGAATTCGCCGAGCAGGTCGTGCTGCCGGCCGCCGCTCTCGGCGTCGCCTGCGCCGTGACGCAGCACTTCGTGTCGTACGTCATCGGCGCCGACAGCATCCTGCTGCTGGCCGCGCGGTCGGCCTGCTCGGGTCTGGTCGTGGTGCTGGTTGCGCCGCTCGTGTTGCCTCGCGCCGACTGGCTGCCGCTCGTGAGCCGCCTCGCCCCCGGACTCGCCCGCCGCCTGACCGCCTGAGCGGCGGCCGGACCCGGCCGGCGCGGAGCGCCCACCCGCGTCCGCGGATGGAATCGACAATTAACTCGTATTGGACATGAGGCCAGCACAGTCGATTCAATATCATCATGATCCAGGCGGATGTCGTATGGATGCTCGTGTCGACGGCCCTCGTGCTCCTGATGACGCCCGCCCTGGGCTTCTTCTACGGCGGCATGGTGCGGTCGAAGAACGCCCTCAACACCCTGATGATGAGCTTCGCGGCGCTCGGCCCGATTGCCGTCGTCTGGGCGCTGGCCGGCTACTCCCTGGCCTTCTCGCCGGGTAGCGCGTTTGTCGGCTCGCTGTCGTACGTGGGCCTGCGCGGCGTGGGACTCGAAGCGCAGGGGACGATTCCCCACGTGCTCTTCATGGCCTACCAGGGCACCTTCGCCATCATCACGGCGGCTCTCATTTCCGGCGCGGTCGTCGAGCGCCTGCGCTTCAGCGCCTACCTCGCCTTCATCGTCGCCTGGGTGCTGCTCGTGTATGCCCCGGTCGCCCACTGGGTGTGGGGCGGCGGCTTCCTCTCGACGGCCGGCGCGCTCGATTTCGCCGGCGGCGCCGTCGTGCACGTGAATGCCGCGGCGGCGGCGCTCGTCGCCGCGAAGTTCGTCGGCGCGCGCAAGGACTACGGCCGGCGGGCGATGCTGCCCCACAACGTGCCGTTCACGCTGCTCGGCACCGGCCTGCTGTGGTTCGGGTGGTTCGGCTTCAACGCCGGCAGCGCTCTGGCCGCCAACAACGTCGCGGCACTCGCCTTCGTGAACACGCTGCTCGCGCCGGCAGCGGCGCTCGCCACGTGGATGGCCATCGACCTCTACCGCGAAGGCCGCGTGACGGCGGTGGGCGCGGCGACGGCCATCGTCGTCGGCCTGGTGGCAGTGACGCCGGCGGCCGGCTACATCGGCCCGGCCTCGGCCCTCGCCCTCGGCGGCCTCGGCGCGATCCCGAGCTACTTCGCGCTCATCTACCGCGCCCGCACGACCCTCGACGACTCGCTCGACGTCGTGGCGGCGCACGGCCTCGGCGGCGCCACCGGCGCCGTGCTCACGGGCGTCTTCGCCGATCCGGCCTGGAGCGGCGGCGCGGCGGGCCTCGTCGCCGGCCATCCCGAACAGCTGGTCACGCAGGTGGCGAGCGTCGCGGTGGTCGCGCTGTACAGCGGCGCGGCGACGTTCGTCATCCTGAAGCTGCTGGCGCTCGTGATGCCGCTGCGCATCCGCGGCCGCGTCGAAGGGGTCGGCCTCGACGTCACCGAACACGGCGAAGAAGCCTACACGGCCGGCGACGGCGCCATCCTCATCTCCCCGGGTGACTCGGCCTACGAGCGCCTGCCCGACGCGCTCGCGACGAGCGATGGAGGCCGCGCGTGAAGCTCATCGTCGCCATCGTCCGTCCCGAGCAGTTGAGCGACGTGCTCGAAGCCCTGTTCCATGCCGAGGTCAAGGGGTTGACCATCAGCCGCGTGCATGGACACGGCGGCGAGATGGAGCACGTCGAGAACTACCGCGGCACCACCGTGAAGATGGCGCTGGCCGAGAAGGTGCGCATCGAGATCGGCGTGTCGAATCACTTCGTCGAGCCCACCGTGCGGGCCATTCTGAGCGCCGCGCGCACCGGCGAGGTCGGCGACGGCAAGGTCATGGTGCTGCCGATCGAGAAGATCTACCGCATCCGCACCGGTGAAGAAGACCAGGCGGCGGTGACGCCGGTGGTGCCGCCGGAGACGGACTGATCAATGCATCAAACGCATTGATTCTATAAAAACATTCCTCTTTCCTTATCAATAGGGATTGCCTCTAATGGGCCCTCCGGAGGGGCAACATGAACGAGGTACCCGGCGACCAGGGGCTGTATCGAGCAAGCGACGAACACGACGCGTGCGGCGTCGGCTTCGTCGCCCACATCAAGGGCAAGCCGTCGCACGACATCGTGCGGCAGGCCCTGGACCTCCTGATCAACCTGGAACATCGCGGCGCCTGCGGCTCCGACCCCGGCACCGGAGACGGCGCCGGCATCCTGGTCCAGATGCCGGATGTGTTCCTCCGGGCGTCGGTCCCCTTCCCGCTCCCGCCGGCCGGCGACTACGGCGCCGGACTCGTGTTCCTGCCGGCGGATGTCACGGTCCAGTCCCTCCTGCGCGGCCTCGTCGAACGCATCGCCGGCGAGGAAGGCCGGCCGGTCATCGGCTGGCGCGTCGTGCCCACGCGGCTCGAACGCATCGGCCGGGCCGCGGCGGCGGTCGCTCCCGCCTTCGAGCAGGTGTTCGTGGCCGCCGCCCCGGGCGACGACACCGACACCCTTGAACGGGCGCTCTACATCATCCGCAAACGTGTGGAGGCTGCCGTGGCAGGGATCGAGATCCCCGCCGCGGCGCGCCAGTCGTTCTACATCGTCAGCCTGTCGTCGCGGACGCTCATCTACAAGGGCATGCTCACGGCCTCGCAGATCGAGGCCATGTACCCGGACCTGGGCGACCCCCGCCTGGTCTCGGCCCTCGCCCTCGTGCACCAGCGTTTCTCGACCAACACGTTCCCGTCGTGGCCGCTCGCGCACCCCTACCGCGTCGTCGCGCACAACGGCGAGATCAACACGCTGCGCGGCAACATCAACTGGATGAAAGCCCGCGAGGGCCTGCTCTCGTCGAGCGTCTTCGGCGACGACCTGCGCAAGGTGCTGCCGGTCATCCGGCCCGGCGGCAGCGACACCGCCACCTTCGACAACGTGCTCGAGTTCCTGGTGCGGTCGGGCCGTTCGCTCCCGCACGCCGTGCTGATGATGATTCCCGAGCCGTGGAGCGGGAATCCCGAGATGGACCCGGCGGTGCGCGCCTTCTACGAGTACCACTCGTCGCTCATGGAGCCGTGGGACGGCCCGGCCTCCATCGCCTTCACCGACGGCACGCTCATCGGCGCGGTGCTCGACAGAAACGGCCTGCGGCCGTCGCGCTACCTCGTCACGACCGACGACCTCGTCATCATGGCCTCCGAAGTGGGCGTGCTCGACGTGCCGCCCGAGCGCATCGTGCGCAAGGACCGCCTGCGCCCCGGCCGCATGCTGCTCGTCGACACCGCGCGCGGCGCCATCGTCAGCGACGAAGACATCAAGCGCGAGCTCGCCGCCGCGCACCCCTACGCCGACTGGCTCCGACAGCACGTCGTGAACATCGACGATCTGCCGGCGGCGCGGGCCGAGCGGCCCGATCACAAGACCGTGCTCGAACGTCAGCAGGCCTTCGGCTACACGCATGAAGACCTCCGCGTGCTGCTCGCGCCGATGGCGTCCACCGGCGAAGAGCCCATCGGATCGATGGGCACCGACACGGCGCTGGCCGTGCTCTCCGACCGCCCGCGTCTGCTCTACGACTACTTCGCGCAGCTCTTCGCGCAGGTCACGAATCCCCCGCTCGACGCCATCCGCGAGGAAATCATCACGACGATGGCCTCGACCATCGGCCCGGAGGGCAACCTGCTCGAACCGGCGCCCGAGGCCTGCCGCCAGATCGCGATCGAGTATCCGATCCTGCACAACGACCAGGTGGCGAAGCTGCGCCATCTGCCGACCGGCTCGCCCTTCCGCTCGACGACGCTGCCGATTCTCTACGACCCGGCCGAAGGCGGCGCCGGCCTTGCCCGCGCGATGGCCGCACTGTGCCGCAAGGCCAGCCAGGCGGTGGCGTCCGGCTACGGCGTCATCATCCTGTCCGACCGCGGCGTCGACGCCACGCATGCCCCCATTCCGAGCCTGCTGGCGACCGCCGGGGTGCACCATCACCTTGTACGGGAGGGCGCGCGCACGAAGTGCGGCCTGCTCGTCGAGAGTGGCGACGCGCGCGAGGTGCACCATGTCGCGCTGCTCATGGGCTACGGCGCCGGCGCCGTCAACCCGTACCTGGCGTTCGAGACGCTGCACGACATGATTCGCCAGGGGCTGCTGGCCGGCGTGACGCACGAGCAGGCGGTGACCGGCTACGTGAAGGCGCTCAACAAGGGCGTACTGAAGGTGATGTCGAAGATGGGCATCTCGACGCTGCAGAGTTACTGCGGCGCGCAGATCTTCGAAGCCGTCGGCCTCGATGCCGCATTCGTCGAGGCCTACTTCACGTCCACGCCGTCGCGCCTCGGCGGCGTCGGCCTCGACACCATCGCCGAGGAAGTGCGGCGGCGGCACGCCCGCGCCTTCGGGCGGCGGCGGCCGGCCACCGCGGAACTCGAGAGCGGCGGCGAGTACCAGTGGCGGCGCGACGGCGAGTATCACCTGTTCAACCCCGACACGGTCTTCCGCCTGCAGCATGCGACGCGGTCGAAGCGCTACGAGATCTACAAGGACTACACGCGCCTCGTCGACGATCAGAGCGAACGCCGGGCCACCCTGCGCAGCCTGTTCACGCTGAAGCCGGCCGGCGCGCCGGTGCCGCTCGACGAGGTCGAGCCGGCCGAGGCAATCCTGAAGCGGTTTTCGTCCGGCGCGATGTCGTTCGGCTCGATCAGTCAGGAAGCGCATGAAACACTCGCCATCGCCATGAACCGCCTCGGCGCGAAGTCGAACACCGGCGAGGGCGGCGAAGACCCGGCGCGCTACGTGCCCGACGCCAACGGCGACTCGCGGCGCAGCGCCATCAAGCAGGTGGCCTCGGGCCGCTTCGGCGTGACGAGCGAATACCTGGTGAACGCCGACGACCTCCAGATCAAGATGGCCCAGGGCGCCAAGCCCGGCGAGGGCGGGCAGCTGCCCGGCCACAAGGTCTATCCGTGGATCGCGAAGGTGCGCCACTCGACGCCCGGCGTCGGCCTCATCTCGCCGCCGCCGCACCACGACATCTACTCGATCGAAGACCTGGCGCAGCTCATCTTCGATCTGAAGAACGCCAATCCCGCGGCCCGCGTGCACGTGAAGCTCGTCGCCGAATCCGGCGTCGGCACGGTGGCCGCGGGCGTCTCGAAGGCGCACGCCGACGTGGTGCTCATCTCGGGCCACGACGGCGGCACCGGCGCCTCGCCGCTCACGAGCCTCAAACACGCCGGCGTGCCGTGGGAAATCGGCCTGGCCGAGACGCAGCAGGTGCTGCGACTGAACGGGCTGCGCGATCGCATCGTGGTGCAGGTGGACGGCCAGATGAAGACCGGCCGCGATGTCGTCATCGCCGCGCTGCTCGGCGCCGAGGAGTTCGGCTTCGCCACCGCACCGCTCGTCGTGATGGGCTGCGTGATGATGCGCGTCTGCCATCTGAACACCTGCCCGGTCGGCATCGCCACGCAGGATCCGGAACTGCGCAAGTCCTTCACCGGCACGCCGGAGGTGGTCGAGACGTTCTTCCGCTTCCTCGCCGACGAGGTGCGCGAGTACATGGCCGGCCTCGGCTTCCGTACGCTCGACGAGATGGTCGGGCGCGTGGACTGCCTCGACGTCGAACCGGCCGTGCAGCACTGGAAGGCGCGCGGCCTCGACCTCGGCCCGCTGCTCTACCAGCCCGATCTGCCGGCCAGCGCGGCGCGCCGCCGGCTGGTGGCGCAGGACGCCGGCCTCGACACCGTGCTCGATCGCGCGATCATCGCCCGGGCGGCGCCGGCCCTCGAACGGCGCGAGCCGGTCGAGATCGCGATGGCCGTGCGCAACACCGATCGCACCGTGGGCACGCTGCTCGGCTACGAGGTCACGAAACACTTCGGCGGCGCCGGGCTGCCCGCCGACACCATCCGCGTGGCGCTGACCGGCGCGGCCGGCCAGAGCTTCGGCGCCTTCGTGCCGCAGGGCATCTCGCTCACGCTCGAGGGTGAAGCCAACGACTTCGTCGGCAAGGGCCTGTCGGGCGGACGGCTGGTGGTGCGTCCGCCGGCGGCGGCCACCTTCGCCGCCGAAGAGAACGTCATCATCGGCAACGTCGCGCTCTACGGCGCGACGAGTGGTGATGCCTTCTTCCGCGGTGTCGCCGGCGAACGCTTCGCCGTGCGCAACAGCGGCGCGCACGCGGTGGTCGAGGGTGTGGGCGACCACGCCTGCGAGTACATGACGGGCGGCCGCGTGGTGGTGCTCGGCGCCACCGGCCGCAACTTCGGCGCCGGCATGAGCGGCGGCCTGGCCTTCGTGTTCGATCCGGCCGGCACGTTCCCGCGACGCTGCAACACCGGCATGGTGGATCTGGATCCGTTCGTGGACGACGACGACATCACGCTGGTGCACGAGCTCATCGCCCGTCATGTCGTGCTGACGGGCAGCGCCCTCGGGGCGCGCGTGCTCGAGCGCTGGGACGAGGCGGTGCGGCAGTTCGTCGTCGTGGCGCCGCGCGACTTCAAGCGCGTGCAGGCCACCGAAGCGGCGCGCCGCACGGCCCGTCTGGCCGCCGACAACCTGGTGGGGGCGTGAGATGGGCAAGGCTACGGGATTCATCGAGTTCGCGCGCCTCAAGTCGCCTGCCCGGCCGGTGACCGAGCGCGTCGGCGACTTCCGGCACGTCCAGCTGCCGTTTGCCGCCGAGGAGCTGACGCGGCAGAGCGCCCGCTGCATGGACTGCGGCGTGCCGTTCTGCCATCAGGGCTGTCCGCTCGGCAACCAGATCCCCGAGTGGAACGACCTCGTGTACCGCGGCGCCTGGCGCGCCGCCATCGATCGGCTGCACGCGACCAACAACTTTCCGGAGTTCACGGGCCTCCTGTGCCCGGCGCCGTGTGAGGGCGCGTGTGTGCTGGCGCTCAATCGCGACGCCGTCACCATCAAGTCGATCGAACTCGCCATCGTCGACCGCGCCTTCGAGGAGGGCTGGATCGTGCCGGAACCGCCGGTCGTCCGCACGTGGAAGAAGGTCGCCGTCATCGGCTCCGGCCCGGCCGGGCTTGCCGCCGCCGCGGAACTGAACCGCGCCGGTCACACGGTGACGGTGTTCGAGAAGGCTGATCGCATCGGCGGCCTGCTGCGCTACGGCATCCCCGAGTTCAAGCTCGAGAAGCGCGTGCTCGATCGTCGCCTCGAGCTGCTCGAAGCCGAAGGCGTCGTGTTCCGGCCGGGCGTGCACGTGGGCGTCGACGTGGCGGCGGCCGATCTGCGCCGCGACTTCGACGCGGTGCTGCTCGCCGGCGGTGCCGGACAGCCGCGCGACCTGGCGGTGCCCGGGCGCGAGCTGCAGGGCGTCCATTTCGCGATGGAATACCTCACCGAACAGAACCGCGCCTGTGAAGGCGACGTTCGCGGCACGCAGGCCATCAGCGCGGCCGGCAAACACGTCGTCATCATCGGCGGCGGCGACACCGGCGCCGACTGCCTGGGCACCGCGCACCGGCAGGGCGCACGTTCCGTCACGCAGCTCGAGCTCATGCCGCAGCCCCCGGCCGAGCGTGCGGCCGACAATCCGTGGCCGCTCTGGCCGCATGTCTTCCGCACGTCGTCGGCGCACGAAGAAGGCGGCGAGCGCCAGTACGCCGTGGCCACCACCCACTTCTCGGGCGATCCGGACGGGCGCGTGCATCGGCTGCACGGCCACCGTGTGAGGCCCGGCTCGAACGGCGGCCGCCCGGCCTTCGCCGCCGAGTCCGGCACGGACTTCGACATCCCCGCGGACCTCGTGCTGCTGGCCATGGGCTTCACCGGACCAGAGAAGAGCCGGCTGATTGATGAGCTGGAAGTCACGATGACGGATCGCGGCACCGTATGGCGCGACGACGGGTGGCAGACGAACGTCCCGGGCGTCTTCGCGGCTGGTGACCTCCAGCGCGGCCAGTCGCTCATCGTCTGGGCGATTGCCGATGGCCGGCAAGCCGCGGCCGCGATCGACCGATACGTCTCCAGGGGGTAAGGGCCGCGCCGGCGGGATTCACCGCGGCGTCACATCCCCGGTCTACGCTCGGTGGCAGGTGCCACCACGACCGTTGGCCCGCGATGAGGACGAACAGGCAGTCATGGCAACACGAAAGACCCCGCGCACCCGCACCACCCCGGCCCCTGAAGTGCCCGCCGCCCCGGCCGCGGCGAAGACGCGCCGCCCGGGCGCGCCCCGCCGCGCGAAGCGCGTCGGCACGGAGGTGCCGGCCGGACTCACGATCGCGCCGCCCACGGAGGAAGAGATCCGGGTCCGCGCGTACTACCTGTCGCTCGAACGCGGCGGTCCGTCGCCCGACCCGACGGCCGACTGGCTGCGCGCCGAACAGGAACTCGTGGCGGGTCGCGCCGCCGACGCGCCGTCGCCGGACGCCCGCTCGTAGCGCTACTTCGTCTCGCGCGTGAACCGCGCGCGCATGGCGTCGCGATCGATGCGCGCACCGTCCATGTAGACGTCCGCGATGCGCCGCGTGTGGCGGATGTCGTCGAGCGGGTTGGCGTCGAGCACGATGAAGCTGGCCCGTTTACCGGCGGCCAGCGTGCCGAGATCCGCCTGCCCCATCAGCGCTGCCGGGCGGCTCGTGGCCGCCACGATCGCCTCGGCCGGCGTCATGCCGAGCTGCACCCAGCGCGCCAGTTCCAGGTGTTCGCCCGATCCGAACGTATGCCCCGGCTGGATGCCCGTGTCGGTCGCGAGCACGACGCGCGCCCCGGCGGCGAGCATGCGCGGAAAGTTCACCGCCATCTGACGTTCGCGATCGGCGGCGGTGGCCGGTAGCGGACCGCAACTCGGCACCAGGGGACGCCGTTCGGTGGTCGCGCGAATCCGCGCCACGACCGACGGCGGCACCGCCTGCTCGAAGAACGGGTCGGGCGTGCAGAGTGCCGTCGGATCGCCGAGCCCGATGACGGTGGCCCAGTACGGCCGCTTCGCTTTCACGAGGCCGAGCAGTGCGTCATCGAGCGGCTGGCGCTGCACCATGTGCACGAGCACGTCGGCGCCGGCGGCGAGCACGGCCTTCTGATCCTCGGCCTGGATGGCGTGCGCATGCACGAGCATCTTCCGCGCGTGCGCCTCGTCGATCACGGCCCCGTATACGGCAGGCGCGAGCTTCGGATAGGTGCCGTTCCGGTCATCCACCCAGATCTTCACGTGTCCCAGGCCCTGCGCCGCCATGCCGCGCACGGCCGTCCGCGCCTCGGCGGGTGTCGTCACCTCGTGCACGACGCGCAGGGCGTCAGTGGCCTCGCGCAGGATGTGATCCGGGCCGCCCTGGGGCGGCGCGATACCGGGCATGAAGAGCAGGCGCGACGCGCCGGGATAGGCGCCGTCGCGCTGGTCGCGCTGGAAGGCGAGCACCTGCGCCGTCGGACTCGAGCCCACGGTGGTGGTGGCGGCCACGCCGTAGAACGCCTCGCGCAGCAAATGGTCGTGGACGTTCGCGGCGGTGTGGTTGGCGCCCCCCCAGGACGTGTAGCCCTCGTAGCCGATGTGCACGTGCACGTTCACCATCGCGGGCATGAGCGTCTTGCCGGTCAGGTCGACACGCACGACCCCGGCCGGGACCGCCACCGCCTCGGTCGCCCCGACCGCCCGGATCGTGCCGCCCTCGACCAGCATCGCACTGGAAGCGATCGCCGGCGAGCCGTCCCCCGGAATCAGACGTGCTCCTACGTAGAGCACGGCCGCCGCTCCCGGGCCCTGGGCCGGGAGGGCGATGGCTCCGAGGATGGCGGCAGCCGCCAGGCGAACGATGGTCATGGTCCCCTCCAGCGGCCGGGCGCCGCCGCCTGATGATACGGCCTGCCGGCCCTCGGCACGCTCAGATCCCATCCCGTGTTGACAGTAGGTCGCGGCAAGAGATGTCGGGATTGCGCCGGCGGTAACTGGACGGTAAAAACCAGCACCGCTTAGCGCCCGGCGGCGTCCGCGTTCGCCAACCACCCCAGTTCGACGGGCCCGGAATGCCGGCCGTCGGCCGGTCGGCGATCTCGATACTCATCGATGGAGAGTGCCATGGTAAGACGTCTGAGGACGTTGGTCGCGACGGCAATCTTGGCAGCAGGCCTGCCAGCCGCCGCGCTCGCGCAGAGTTCGTTCACGGGAACCGTCAAGGACACGAGCGGCGCGGTGCTTCCCGGCGTGACGGTGGAGGCGTCGAGTCCGGTCCTCATCGGGGGCAGCAAGGCCGATGTGACCGACTCCAACGGGCAGTACCGGATCGTCGACCTCAGGCCGGGCGTCTACACGGTGACGTTTTCTCTGCCGGGGTTCAAACAGGTGCGGCAGGAGAAGGTCGAGTTGCGCGTCGACTTCGTCGGCACCCTCAACGCCAGCCTCGAGGTGGGCGCCATCGAAGAAGCGATCACGGTCACCGGCGCCTCGCCGACCGTCGACGTTTCCAGCAACTCCAAGGTCGAGGTGATGACGGCGGAGATCCTCGACCAGGTGCCGACCGGCCGCACGATTCAGGCCCTGGCGCAGCTCGTGAGCGGCGTCTCGCTGAACGTGCCGGACGTCGGCGGTTCGCGCGCCATGCAGCAGAGCTACATGTCGACGCGGGGGCTCACCTCCGCCAACAACATCGTCACGGTCGACGGCCTGATGGTGAACGGCCTCGACGGCGACGGCGCGGTGCAGCAGTACTTCAACCAGGCAATGATGGAAGAGATGTCGTATCAGACCAGCGGTGCTGGCGCTGATGTGTCGCCCGGCGGCGTCCGCATGAACATCGTGCCCAAGGACGGCGGCAACCGTTTCAGCGGCGCGTTCTTCGGCTCGTACAACGACAAGGCCCTGCAGGGCGACAACCTGACCGACGACATCGTCGCCCGCGGCCTGCGCACCGGTGGCGGCGTCGATCGCATCTACGACTTCAACCTCGCGATCGGCGGCCCCATCAAGCGGGACAGACTGTGGTTCTTCGCGTCGGGCCGCATGTGGTCGGTCAACGCGCCGGTGCAGGACGTGCTGGTCGTTCCCGAAGGCGTGCCGTATCGCACGGGCATTACGCAGTGCCGTTCCGGCGCCCTTCAGTGCGAAACGGGCATCGACGACCAGAGCATCGAAAGCGCCATGCTGCGGCTGACGTGGCAGGTCTCGTCGAAACACAAACTGGCGGTCTACTACGACGAGATCAACAAGTACCGCGGCCACGGCATGAACTCGGGCGACGACTATCGCACGTCCTCGCAGATCTGGACCTCGCCGAAGTACAACTCGTTTGCGGCGAAGTACACCGGCACGCTCAGCAACCAGCTGTTGGCCGAAGCCGGTTACTCGTTCAACTACGAGCAGTACGTCATCACCAATCAGGACGGGGTCAACAAGCAGCCGTTCACGCCCGAGTGGTTCGCCGGAGCCAGCCGCCGCGATGCGAGCCTCGGCACGCTGACCAACGGCCTCGCGAACTGGGGCGGGCGCTATCCCGATCGCTTCAACATGATGGGTGCGCTCAGCTACATCACCGGCAGTCACAACGTGAAGGCCGGCGTGCAATACAACTTCGGCCCCTACACCAACACGCGCGAAGCCAACGCCGACCTGCAGCAGGTCTATCTGAACGGCGTGCCGAACCAGGTCACCATCTACAACACGCCGCTGCGCTACAAGGACACGCTCAAGGCCGACATCGGCATCTTCGCGCAGGATTCCTGGGCCCTGAACCGCTTGACGATCAACACCGGGCTGCGCTGGGAGTACCTCGCCCACGAGGTATCGGCGGCGACGTCGGGCGTCGGCCGATTCGTCGGCGAGCGGCAGTTTGACGCCATCCAGATGCCGACGTGGAAAGACTTCGCGCCACGCGTCGGTGTCGTCTACGACCTGTTCGGCAACTCCAGGACGGCACTGAAAGCGAGCTTCAACCGCTACAACGAGTCGCGGACGACGCTGTTCGCCAATCGGTACAATCCGCTGGCGCTCGCCAGCGCCAACCTGAGCTGGACGGATCTGAACGGCAATGACATCGCCGAGGGCAACGTCGGGTGCACATACCTGACGGCGGGCTGCGAGATGAACTTCGCGCAGATGCCAGCCAACTTCGGCACGCGCCGGCTTGCCAACGTCGACCCGGACTATCAGCGGACCTACAACCTCGAATACACGGCGGGTATCCAGCACGAGCTGTTGCCGCGTGTGTCGGTGTCGCTCACCGGTTACCGCCGGACCTTCCACGATCTGCTGGTCCGCGACAACCTCCTGCGGTCGTTCGACGACTATCGTGCCGTCGATGTCGTGAGCCCGCTCGATGGCAGCGTGTTCAAGGCGTATACCGTCGCCACCACCGCGCAGCTGGCGCGCGTGGACGAGCTCGACACCAACGCAGGCTCGGACCGGAAGCAGACGTACTCGGGCTTCGACCTCACGTTCAACGCGCGGCTGCCTCGCGGCGGGACCCTCTTCGGCGGATTCACGATGGAGCGGACGCTCCGGGCCACGTGTGACGAACCCGACAACCCGAACAACCTTCGCTTCTGCGACGACTGGGACAACGACATTCCGTTCCAGAAGCAGTTCAAGTTCGCGGGCACCTATCCCCTCGGCTGGGGGATCCAGGCCAGCGCTTCCTTCCAGAGCCTCAACGGTCGGGCCCTCGGCGGCTACACGACCCTCAACAACAAGATCTCCGGACCGGGTTACGGCGACGTCGGAAGCCCGGTCGGCACGGGCTGGCTGGTGACGCGCACCACCCGCTATCCGAATACGCCCTGCAGCGCTCCGTGCGTGCCCGGCGGGCTGGTGATTCCCGGCATGACCGAGGCCTCCGTGACGCTGCCGCTCGTTCCCGGGGGCACCGAGTTCTTCGACCGCATCAACCAGCTCGACTTCTCGCTGGCCAAGTGGTTCGAGATCGGCAGCCGGCGGCTGCAGCTCCAGGCGGATCTGTTCAACTCGCTGAACTCGAACCCAGTGCTCGGCGTTCGCTCGGTGAACTTCGGAACGGCGGCGTACAACCAGGTCAACAGCATCCTGAACCCCCGCATCATCCGGCTCGGCGTGCAGTTCAAGTTCTAGCCCAGTCCACGCCCTGAAATCTCCGCGGCCCGGCTCGAAGCCCTGCAGGGGCTCTCGAGCCGGGCCGTTCCCATTTTCCGCCCACGCGCCCCTCCCCCGACGTCCCCCTATCGACGGGCGGTCCCGCGCCCGGCCCTGCCCGTGGCCTGATCCACACGCCCTTCGCGCCGCCTCGACGGGGTCGGGCGGCGCATTTTGCCGGTCACGG
Source organism: uncultured Acidobacteriota bacterium (assembly GCA_902826515.1). Lineage (GTDB taxonomy): Bacteria > Acidobacteriota > Vicinamibacteria > Vicinamibacterales > UBA2999 > CADEFD01. The sequence continues at coordinate 20,285 of CADEFD010000006.1, read as the reverse complement.
CCTTTGTCGGCTCGATGTCAGGATAAATGCTTATGAAACCCATGCGCATATGACATGTGTTGGCATCCGCAGACAATCCGTGATAAATCGTTGCCGCCATCTAGGGCACCGGCAAGTCTGTAGAGGCATGGCTGGGAATGCGGGAGGCGCCCCCTGCAACCGGCTGTAAACGAGTAGTCAGCCATGCGTGTAAATGTCCCCGCTGAATGGGGGTAGACACCGCGTGCGCCCGCACGGGTCGTTGCTAAGGGGAGAGTGTTATGGTGAGACGCTTGAGGACGTGGGCCACGACCGGTGTGCTGGCGTTGTGCCTGCCCGCCGCGGCGGCCGCGCAGAGTTCCTTTACCGGGGTAGTGAAAGACACGAGCGGCGCAGTCCTCCCCGGAGTCACAGTCGAAGCAGCCAGTCCCGCCCTCATCGAAGGCAGCAAGACGGACATCACGGACTCGAACGGGCAGTACCGGCTCGTCGATCTCCGGCCCGGCACCTACACGGTGACCTTCACGCTGCCCGGCTTCAAGACCACCCGGCAGGAGAAGGTCGAACTGCGCGTCGACTTCACCGGCACGCTCAATGCGACCCTCGAAGTGGGCGCCCTCGAAGAGGCCATCACCGTCACCGGCGCCTCGCCGACGGTTGACGTCTCGAGCAACGCGAAGGTCGAGGTCATGACGGCCGAGATCCTGGAGCAGGTGCCGACCGGGCGGTCGATTCAGGGCCTGGCGCAGCTCGTGAGCGGCGTCTCGCTGAACGTGCCGGACGTCGGTGGGTCACGCGCCATGCAGCAGAGCTACATGTCGACCCGCGGTCTCACCTCCGCCAACAACATCGTCACGGTCGACGGCCTGATGGTGAACGGCCTCGACGGCGACGGCGCGGTGCAGCAGTACTTCAACCAGGCAATGATGGAAGAGATGTCGTATCAGACCAGCGGCGCTGGTGCTGATGTGTCGCCCGGCGGCGTCCGCATGAACATCGTCCCCAAGGACGGCGGCAACCGCTTCACGGGCGCATTCTTCGCCGCGTGGACGGACGAAGCCGTGCAGAGCGACAACCTCACCGACGACATCGTCAGCCGTGGCCTGCGCTTCGGCCCCGGCGTCGAGCGCATCTACGACTTCAACCTCGCCCTCGGCGGTCCGATCAAGAAGGACAAGCTGTGGTTCTTCACGTCGGGCCGCATGTGGTCGGTGAACTCGCCGGTGGCCGACACCTTCGTCGCGCCGTCGGGCACGAGCTACCGCCAGGCCTTCGCGGGCTGCCGCGCCGGCACGCTCAACTGCGACGCCGGCATCGACGACCAGAAGATCAAGAGCGCACTGCTGCGCCTCACCTGGCAGGTCACGCCGAAGCACAAGTTCGCCGTCTACTATGACGAGATCGACAAGTTCCGCGGCCACGGCATGAACGCCGGCGACGACCCCGAGACGTCGTCCCAGATCTGGACCTCGCCCATCTACAACTCGGGCGCCGCGAAGTACACGGGCACGCTCAGCAACCAGGTGCTCGCCGAGGCCGGCTTCTCGTTCAACTACGAGCAGTACGTCATCACCAACCAGGACGGCGTGAACAAGGTGCCGTTCTCGCCCGAGTGGTTCGCCAACGCCAGCCGCCGCGACCAGAACTTCACGGCGCTCACGAACGGCCTGGCCAACTGGGGCGGCCGGTATCCCGACCGCTACAACATGATGGGCGCGCTCAGCTACATCACGGGTTCGCACAACATCAAGACCGGCATCCAGTACAACTGGGGCCCCTACGAGAACACGCGTGAAGCCAACGCCGACCTGCAGCAGGTCTACGCCGGCACGACGGCGCCCTTCACCAACCCGATCTCGGTCACCGTCTACAACACGCCGCTGCGCTACCAGGAGAACCTGAAGGCCGACATCGGCGTGTTCGTCCAGGACTCGTGGGCGCTCAATCGCCTCACGGTCAACACCGGCCTGCGCTGGGAATACCTGGCCCATGAAGTGGCCGACCAGTTCTCGGGCAACGGCCGCTTCGTCGGCGAGCGCAAGGTGGATGCCATCGCGATGCCTACGTGGAAGGACTTCGCGCCGCGCGTCGGCATCGTCTACGACCTGTTCGGCAACTCGAAGACGGCCATCAAGGCCGGCTTCAACCGCTACAACGAGTCGCGCACGACGCAGTTCGCCACCAAGTACAACCCGCTGGCCCTCACGAGCGCGACCCTCAGCTGGAACGACCTCAACGGCAATGACATCGCCGAAGGCGCCATCGGCTGCACCTACCTCACGGCCGGCTGCGAGATGAACTTCGCGCAGCTGCCGGTGAACTTCGGCACCCGCTCGCTGGCCACGGTCGACCCCGACTTCCAGCGCACCTACAACCTCGAGTACACCGCGGGCATCCAGCACGAGCTCTTCCCGCGCGTCTCGGTGGCCGCCACCTTCTACCGCCGTCAGTTCTACGACCTGCCGGTGACCGACAACCTGCTCCGCACGCCCGCCGACTACCGTGGCGTGGACGTGGTGAGCCCGCTCGACGGCTCGGTCTTCACGGCCTACACCGTCGCCACCACCGCGCAGCTGCGCGCGGTCAACGACTTCGACACCAACGCCGGCTCCGACCGCAAGCAGATCTACAACGGCGGCGACATCACCTTCAACGCCCGCATCCCCGGCGGCGGCACGCTCTTCGGCGGCTTCACGATGGAGCGCACGCTCCGCGTGACCTGCGACGAGCCCGACGACCCGAACTTCCTCCGCTTCTGCGACGACCGTGAGAACGACATCCCGTTCCTGAAGCAGTTCAAGTTCGCCGGCACGATCCCGGTGAAGTGGGGCATCCAGGCGAGCATGTCGTTCCAGAGCATCAACGGCCGCTCGCTCGGCGGCTACTCGGGCACGGCGGCGGCGGATCGCAACCGCATCGCCGGCCCCGGCTACGGCGACGTGGGCAGCCCGATCGGCACCCGCTGGCTCGTGACGCCGAACACGCGCTACGCGGCCAACTGCCTGGCGCCGTGCCGTCCCGGCGAACTCGTCATCCCCGGGATGACGGAAGCCCAGCTCCTGCTCCCGCTCAAGCCGTGGGGCACGGAGTTCCTCGACCGCATCAACCAGCTCGACGTCTCGCTGGCCAAGTGGTTCGAAATCGGCGCCGGCCGCCGCCTGCAGCTCCAGGCCGACATCTTCAACATCATGAACGCCAACCCGGTGCTCGGCGTGCGGTCGACCAACTTCGGCACCGCCGCCTACAACCAGGTGAGCAGCATCCTGAACCCGCGCGTGGTGCGGTTCGGGGCGCAGCTGAAGTGGTAGGCGACCCGGCGCGTCAGCGCTGAACCGCAAACACATCACGGGCGTCGCGTGGGAAGCACCCACGCGGCGCCCTAACTACGTACGGCCGCACCGCCGGCCGGCGGCGCCCGGGTCAGCGGCGTTCGTCGACCGCCGACGCGGCGACCGCGCCGGCCAGCAGCGCGCCGATGACGGCCAGCGACCACTCGATCGGAAACTTGCCGCCAAAGGCTTCGTTCAGCCACACCATCTTCAGGCCGACGAAGATGAGGATGAGCGCCAATGCGTACTTCAGCAGCCGGAAGCGCCGCACAGCACCGGCGAGCAGGAAGTACATCGCGCGCAGGCCGAGGATGGCGAAGACGTTCGAGGTGAAGACGATGAGCGGCTCGTTCGTGAGCGCGAAGATCGCCGGCACCGAGTCGATGGCGAAGATGACGTCGCTCAGCTCGAGGAAGACGAGCGCGACGAGCAGCGGGGTCGCGTGACGGCGTCCGTCGAGCGTGACGACGAAGCGCTGCCCGTGCAGGCCGGGCGTGACCGGCATCAGGCGCCGCATCAGCCGGACGATCGGATTGCGGTCGGGGCTGACCTTCTGTTCCGGCGCCCACAACATCTTCACCCCGGTAAGCAGCAGCAGCAACCCGAACGTCACGACGATCCAGTGGTACTGCATCAGCACGGCGCCGAGAGCGATGAAGACGGCCCGGAAGAACAGCGCGCCGAGGATGCCGTAGAAGAGCACGCGGTGCTGGTAGACCGGCGGGATGCCGAAATACGAGAACACCATCACGAACACGAATACGTTGTCGACGGCGAGCGACTTCTCGACGACATAGCCGGCGAGGAATTCCAGGCCGAGCCGGGCGCCCTCGTCCGGTCCGGCCTTCGACGCCGCGTAGAGATAGAACGCGTAGTTGAAGGCAAGCGCCAGCACCACCCAGACGACCGACCAGGTCAGCGACTCGCGCATCGACACTTCATGGGCGGTGCGATGGAACACGCCGAGGTCGAGGGCGAGCAGCGCCAGCACGCACAGCGTGAAGGCGGCGTAGAACCACCAGTAGTCGGCGAACGGGAAGACGAGATCCACGGGTTACCTCTCCCGTCAGCGTAGGAGCTCGGCGACACATAGACAAATAGATAGTCTTGCGATACTTAGGGCGAAAAATCTATGATGTCCGCATGGAATGGCTGAACTATCACCACCTGCTCTATTTCTGGACGGTCGTCCGCGAAGGCAGCATCTCGAAGGCCGCCGCCCACCTGCGGCTGGCGCAGCCGACCGTCAGCGCGCAGGTCCGCCAGTTCGAACACGCCCTCGGGGAAACGCTGCTCGAGCGGCGCGGACGCCAGGTGGCGGTGACCGAAGTCGGGCGTCTCGTCTTCCGCTACGCCGACGAGATCTTCGGCCTCGGGCGGGAACTGCAGGAAACACTCAAGGGCCGGCCGACGGGACGGGCGCCCCGGCTGCGCGTCGGCGTGGCCAACGCCGTGCCGAAACTCATCGTCTACCGGCTGCTGCGTCCGGCGATCGAAGGCGAGACGCCCAGCCATGTGATGTGCCACGAGGGCCAGCCCGAGGCGCTCGTGGCGCAACTGGCGTCACACACGATCGACGTCGTCATCAGCGACATGCCGGCGCCGCCCAATGCGAACGTCAAGGTCTTCTCGCACCTGCTCGGCGAGTCCGACACGTCCTTCTTCGCCGCGCCGGAGCTGGCCCGGCGCCTCAGGCGCGGTTTCCCGCAGTCGCTGCATCAGACGCCGATGCTGCTGCCGATGCCGGCCACGGAACTGCGCCGCGCCCTCGAACAGTGGTTCCAGACACTGCGCATCGCGCCGGCCATCGCCGGCGAGTTCGAAGACTCGGCGCTGCTCAAGGCCTTCGGCGAGTCGGGACGCGCCGTGTTCCCGGCGCCCACGGCGATTGCCCCCGAAGTGTGCCGGCACTACGGCGTGACGATCGTCGGCGAGACGCCGGCGGTGCGTGAGCGCTACTACGCGCTGTCGGCCGAACGGCGCGTGACCCACCCGGGCGTCGTGGCGCTGTCGGCCACCGCGCGCGTGGATCTGTTTGCCGCACATCACGCGGAAGGGGGACGGCGGGCTCAGCGGCCGCGTTCGCGGACGAAGGCCTCGTAGTCTTCCGGCGTGTCGATGTCGGCCAGCACGCCGGCGTCGTCCACGGCGACGTTCACGATGGCGTCGCGCCAGCGCGCGATGACCGCCTTGGCGCCCACGTCGAGCGGCGCCGCGCGCAGATCGTCGAAGGTGACGCGATCGAAGATCACCGGATGCCCGTGGCGGACTCCGATGGCCGGACGCACGATCGGCGCGCGCGTGCGCTGCCACGTCTCGATGAGCAGCCGCACGGTGGCCGGCTGCACGAGCGGGCAATCGACCAGTGTCACGAGCAGCGCCTCGACATCGTCGCCGTCCACGGCAGCCAGTCCGGCCCGCAGCGACGAGAGTTGACCGGCAGCCCAGCCGTCGTGCACGACCACACGCACGTTCGGCAAACCCGTCACGGCCGCGCTGACGGCCTCGGGATGTGCGCCCGCCACCACGGTCACCGCATCGACTCCGGACGCGCGCAGCGCCTCTACGGCGGCCGCCGCGAAGGTGAGGCCCGACGAAGGGAGCCGCAGCCCGGCTTTGGGCTGGCCCATCCGTGCGGAGGCCCCCGCGGCAAGAAGGATGGCACGCATCATGAGGCGTATCGTCCCACGAGTGCCGCGTGCTGCTGGCCTTGACTTGCCCGATGGGCGTGCCTACACTGCCCGAACCTTCCGGGTCAGCGCCACGGCCCGTCAGGAGGCCGATCGCACACGATGATCCGGCTGGTATCGCCGGGCCCCGCGTTGGACAATTACGGGTGACGCGAGCCCGCGTTCAATTCGGAGGGCACCGACATGCAGCAGGGAACAATCGCTCGGCTCTTGATCGACAAGGGCTTTGGATTCATCCGCGACGAAGCCGGACTGGAACATTTCTTCCACCGGAGCGCCGTGCGCGGCGCGGTGTTCGAACTGCTGCGCGAGGGTCAGCGCGTGGAGTTCGTGACCGAAGAATCGCAGAAGGGTCCGCGAGCCGCTGACGTGCGGCTCATCGAGAACTGATCGTCGTCACTCCTTGCCCGGCCTCCGTCTCAGCGAGGCCGGGGTACTTCCCCTCCAGCATCATCGCTTCGGCGTACCGCACACATCCGTGCGCGTGCGGCGTCGTGCCCGACACGCGAGGCCGCAGGCCGACGCGTGAGCGCCTGACGACCGGGCCCGTCGTCGCCCACCGCCAGGCGGTCGCCGGAAGCGTGAGAGGAGTCGTGCCCGACACGCGAGGCCGCAGGCCGACGCGTGAGT
>CADEFD010000006.1:0-13557 GCA_902826515.1 uncultured Acidobacteriota bacterium | reverse complement strand
CAGGCCGACGCGTGAGCGCCTGACGACCAAGCGCGTCGTCGCCCACCGCAAGGCGGTCGCCGGAAGCGTGAGGGGAGTCGTGCCCGGCCAGGCGAGCCCGAAGGGCGATGCCGCCGTGCCTGACGACCAGGCGCTTCGACGCCAACCGCGCAGCGGTTGGCGGAAGCGCCTGGGAGTCGAACCCAGCCTGCCCTCAAAGAGCGCAGCGACCGGTTTTGAAGACCGGGAGGGCCACCGGGCCCCGTTCGCTTCCACTCACGATCATACCGTGACGCCCGGCGCTCGGGCGCGCCGCGCTACGCCTGGTCGATAAAGGCGACGAGCGCGTCGATGTCGCGCAGGTCGTCGAGCGCGAGGTCGGGCTGGTGCGTCCGCAATTCGTCGAGGGGATGATGTCCGGTCGCCACCGCCACCACGCGCGCGCCGGCAGCGCGGGCGCAGGCGATGTCGAAGGGCGTGTCGCCGATGACGATGGCGTGCGCCGGATCGGCCAGGGCAATCCCGCGCGCGGACGCGTCGGCCACCGCGGCACGCGCCAGGGCGTCGCGCTCCGCGTGGTCGTCGCCGAACGCGCCCCACTCGAAGTGGTCCCAAAGGCCGAAGTGCTCGAGCTTGATGCGCGCGCCCCCGGCGTAGTTTCCGGTGAGCAGCGCCAGATGGGCATCGTCGCGCGCGCGCAGGCGGGTCAGCACCTCGGGCACGCCGGGCATCACGCCGCGGCGGCCGCACCCCGGTTCGCCGATCGCGGCCTCGAGCAACGCGAGGTAGCGCGCGCGGAAGGCGGCCAGCCGCTCGGGCGTGGCGGTGACGCCGTGCCGCTCGAGGGCAGTTTCGACGAGCCAGCGATCGGTGCGGCCGGCCATCGACACCTCGGCGAACGCCTCGGGCACGCCGAACACATCCTCGAACGCGCGGTCCATGGACCGCTTGCCGGCGCCGCCGGTGAGCACGAGCGTGCCGTCGATGTCGAAGAGCAGCAGCCGCCGCGTCACTCCGTGGACTCGTGATGGATGTCGGTGGCGCGCGGCCCGTTCGGGGTGCGTTCGTGCGCGAAGCCGACCCGCGCTCCCAGCCACAGGCTCGCGACACTGCCGGCGCGGACGCCGGCGTCGACGAAGAACCACTCGCCATGCCGGTCGTCGCGCAGGAAGCCGAATCCGCGCGACGGCTCGAGCCGCACGACCTCGCCGTGGATGATCATGGCTCCCATTATCCCAGTCCGAGGCGCGCCAGGATCCCCGGCTTCGACAGGGTGCCGGTCTTCGGGTCGAGGGTAAGCGCCTGTCCGCCGAGGGCGCGGATGAAGTCGCGGTCGGCGCTCACCGCCAGCAGCGCCGCCTGCCGCGTCGTGACCACCCTGGCGAGGTCGCGTGCGAAGGCTTCGACCCCCGGCCGCGGCAGTGAGGCGGAGGGATGTTCGGCCACGATGAGACGCGGGTCGAGCGCGATGGCGCGGCCCAGGCGCACCCGCTGCACGACGTCCGCACCGGCCGCCCGCACCGGCGTATCGAGGGCCTCGCGCGCGATGCCCACCTCCTCGGCCAGCGCCGCCACGCGCGGCATGACCACCGGGTCGATCGGATCGATGGCGAGCGTGAGCGGCAGGGCCAGGTTCTGCGCGACCGAGCACTGTTCGAGCAGGACGGCGCGCTCGCTCAGCAGGCCGAGCCCGTCGAGCATCGCCAGCCACGCGTCGTAGTCGGCGATGTCGGCGGTGGGCTTGCCGAAGAGCCGCACCTCGCCTTCATCGGGCCGCATCGCCGCGGTCATCAGGTTGACGAGCACCTCGGCGGCCAGCGCGTCCAGCCCCTGCACCGACACGATCGCGCCAGGCACGATCGTGAGCGCCGCGAGACGCAGCGGCCGCAGCGCCTGGTACTGCTTGACGACGCCGGTGAACTCGACGAGCGCCGCGGCGCTCATCCGTGGCGCCCCGCGTGCGCGGCACGCAGCCGCGCGAACTGTGCGGCCGGCAGGGTCACGCCGCCGAGTGCCCTCCGCGTGCGTCGCACCGGCCCCGGGTCGTCGCCGTGGAAATCCGATCCGCCGCTCACGGCGAGGCCGAGCTGCGCCGCCGCGTCGAGGTAGCGGGCCTCGTCATCGGCGTCCTGATCCGAGTGGAAGGCCTCGAGCGCGTCGGCGCCGCCTCGCGCCCAGCGCGGGAGCAGATCGTCGCGGCGCGTCACAGCGGGATGGGCGAGCGACGCCACGCCGCCGGCCCGATGCACGATCTCGAAGACCTCTTCGGGGACGACGCCTGAGCGCGGCACGTACGCCGGACGGCCTTCCGCGAGCAGGCGATCGAAGGCATCCTGCACCGAGACCGCATGGCCCGCCTGCACGAGCGCCCGCGCCAGTCCGGGCCGGCCGACGGCGGCGCCTGGCCGCGCTGCCGCGTCATCGAGCAGGGGCACGAGATCGATGGGCGCCCCGGCCCGCGCCAGCGCGTCGGCGATCCGCTCGACGCGGGCCACGCGCCGGGCCCGTTGTTCGACGAGGAACGCCAGCAGGTCGGCGTCGGCCTCGTCGCACCAGTAGCCGAGCACGTGCACGTCGCGCCCGTCGCACACGGCCGTGATCTCGATGCCTGGCACGAGCGTGAGGCCGCGGCCGGCCGCGAGCCCGCGCGCGTCGGGCAGCGCGGCAACGGTGTCGTGATCGGTGATGGCGAAGGTCGTGAGGCCGGCGGCCTGCACGCGGGCGACCAGGTCGGGAGGCGCACACCGGCCGTCGGACGCGGTCGTGTGCATGTGCAGGTCGATCACGTCGCCGGACGCAGCTTCCGCGCCGGCTTCGGGCGCGTGCGCGCCGCCGCGGCCGTCGCGCGGGCCGTCTTGCGGCCGCCGTGCGTGCGCGTGATGAGCGCGCGGTATTCGCGGATGAGCAGCTCGAGGTGTTCCCGCTCTTCTTCGGCGAATTCGAGGAACACCTGCTTGCCTTCCGAGTCTTCGAACTTCTCGCCGTAGCGCTTGAAGAAGCGGTGCGAGCCGCGCTCGCAGCGGATGCCGATGCGCAGCGCCTCGGCCTCGTCCACGCCGGGTTTGCTGAGCTGTTCGGTGCCCTCGGCGAACAGGCCATTGGCGGCGCCCTTGAAGAACAGGAACGTGGGCCGCGACTCGAGCTGCGGGTCGCGCTCGAGCAGCATGCGATAACGCCCTTCGAGGCGCTCGAGGTGATCGACTTCTTCGGCGGCCAGCTTCTCGAACACGTGGCGGCCGCGCGAGTTCTTCACGAGGCGGGCAGCGCGGGTGTAGAACTCCCGGCCACTGCGTTCGGTCGCGATGGCGATGCGCAGCGCGTCGCGCGCGAAGAGCAGTTCCGAGTTGCCGTTGTCGGGCTGCGCGGTGCGGCCGGTCTGGCAGGCCTCGCAGGTGCCGTAGATCTGCACCACGCTCTGGCGGGCCATGAAGTTGCGCGCGGCGGCGACTTCCTCGACCAGCGACTCGATATCCGAGCTCAGGAACTCGAACGAGCGGTTGCAGGTCTTGCAGATGAGGTGATAGTGGCGCGGATGCCGGTAGGAGTGTTCGAACCGGAAGCGGCCTTCGCCGAAGTCGACCTTGCGGGCGATGCCGGCGGTGACCATCCACTGCAGCGTGCGGTAGACGGTGGCGCGGCTGATGCGCTGGTCTTCGCGCTTGATGATGTCGACGAGATCGTCGGCGCTCAGGTGCCCTTCCTGCCGCAGGAACGTGTTGACGATCTGATCGCGCTTGCCCGACCGCTTGGTGCCGGCCGGCCGCAGGTGCTCGAGATCGGGCAGGGCGCTCATCGCCATGGGAACAGGCAGGACGGGGACGATGGACGACGGACGCGGCGCCTCGCGGCCCCGCGTCCACGACACGGGATCGGAACTACGCGCTGAACGACGACCCGCAGCCGCAGGTCGAAGAGGCGTTCGGGTTCTTGATGGTGAACCCGCCGCCGGTGATGGTGTCGACGAAGTCGACTTCGGCGCCCTTCAGGTAGCTCAGGCTGACCGGATCCACGAGCAGCTTCACGCCGTTCGATTCGAAGAGCTGATCGCCAACGCCGGCGCCCGTTTCCTCAATCATCAGGCCGTACTGGAAGCCCGAGCAGCCGCCGCCCTGCACGAACACGCGCAGGCCGCTGTCGGCCTTGCCTTCTTCGGCGAGCAGTTCCTGGATCTTGCTGGCCGCGGCCTCGGTGACGTGGATGACGCTGGGCATCGCGACGGGCACGGGCGTATCGAGAGCGGTGGCGGTATCGGTGTGCATGATGTCCTCAGTGTAGCACCGGATCGAGGCGCTGAAAACAGCACCTAAACTATTGATTTAAAAGGCTTTATTCAGCCAATTGGACCAAACGGGTCGGATTTAGCGCTCAGCCGTGGCGAGCGTCGCCAGTTCCCGGGCCGACGCCTGCTCGACGTCCTTGTGCAGGCTGTTGCCGTGCGAGTCCATGGTGACCACGGCCGGGAAGTCCTTGAGCTGCAGGTGCCACATCGCCTCGGGCGTGCCGAACTCCTGCAGCGAGACCCCGTCCACCCGCTCGATGCAGCGCGCGTAGAACTGCGCCGCGCCGCCCACGGCGTTCAGGTACACGGCGCCGTGCTGCTGCAGTCCGGCCAGCGTCTTCGGCCCCATGCCGCCCTTCCCCATCACGGCGCGGATGCCGTAGCGGCCGATGATGTCGGCCTGATACGGCTCTTCGCGGATGCTGGTCGTCGGCCCCGCCGCCGTGATCGTCCACGAGCCGTCGTCGAGTTTCTTCACGACGGGACCGCAGTGATAGATGAGGCTGCCGGCGAGGTCGACCGGCGGCTCGTGCGACATCAGGTGATGGTGCACGGCGTCGCGGCCGGTGTAGGAGCGGCCGTTGAGCAGCACGACGTCGCCAACTTTCAGGCTGCGCACCGTGGCTTCGTCGAGCGGCGTCGTGAGCGCGATCTCCCGGCCGGTACGGCGGAAGCCGGCCTGGTCCATCATCGCCAGCGCCGGCACGCCCGGATCACGATACAGCCAGCGGCGGATCTCGCCGCTCACCGGATCGATCACCACGCCGAGACGACGAAAGGCCCAGCAGTCGTAGGCCACCGACACGAAGAAACTTGCCGGCAGGCGGTTGGCGACGCCGACCTTGCAGCCGATGAGCGACGTCTTCCCGCCGAAGCCCATGGTGCCCACGCCGAGACGGTTCACGGTGGCCATGATCTCGGCTTCGAGGGCGGCCAGGCGCTCGTCGGGGTTCACGTCGTCGAGGGTGCGGAACAGCTGTTCCTTCGCGAGCACGTAGCCGGACGTGCGATCGCCGCCGATGCCGACGCCGAGGGCGCCCGGCGCGCAGCCCTTGCCCTGCGCGTTCCACACGGCGTGCAGGATGCACTTGCGCACGCCCTCGAGCGTGCGGTCGGCGCGGCCGAGCTGCGGCAGCTCGGTCGGCAACGAGTACTGGATGTTCATGTTCTCGCAACCGCCGCCCTTGAGAATGAGCTTCACCTCGATCTCGTCGCGCTCCCACTGCTCGAAATGCAGGATGGGCATGCCGGGCCCGATGTTGTTACCCGAGTTCTCGCCGGTCAGGGAGTCCACCGAGTTGGGACGCAGCTTGCCGCGCTTCGTGGCTTCCGCCACCGCCTCGCGGATCTTCTTCTTCAGCTCGATCTGGTTCACGCCCACCGGCGTCTTCACCTCGAAGGTGGGCATGCCGGTGTCCTGGCAGATGGCGCCTTCACCGTCCGCGGCCAAATCGATGTTCTGGCCGATGATGTTGAGGGCCTGCGTGGCCCGCGGCTCCTCCTCGCGGTCCATCGCCACGCGCATGGCGGCGCGGACGTCGGGCGGGAGGTCGGTGGAGGTCTTGACGATGAGCGAGACCATCGAGTCGAAGAACGCTGAAAGCATGCGGAAATGATAGCCCGTGGGGCGACAATGAGGGTATGGCTGCCGTGAAGTCCTGCGCCACCGCGATTGCCGTCGCCGCCGCCTGCCTCACCCTGAGCGCGCAGGCGCCGCAGCCCTCGCGCAGCCAGCACGGCCGGCTCTTCCCGCCCCAGGACCTGGGCCTGCTCGAGGCGCCCGACCGCGACGAATGGCAGCGGCCCCATCAGATCCTCGACGCCCTCGGCGTGGCCGAAGCCTCGGTCGTGGCCGACGTGGGTGCCGGCAGCGGCTGGTTCACCGTGCGCCTGGCGCGCCGCGTCGGGCCGAACGGGAAGGTCTACGCGCAGGACGTGCAGCAGGAAATGCTCGCGGCGACGACGCGGCGGGTGCGTCGTGAAGGGCTCGCCAACGTGACGCCGGTGCTCGGCCGCGGCAGTGACCCCGCGCTGCCCGCCGGCGCACTCGACGCCGCGCTCGTCGTGGACGTGCTCCACGAGATCGAAGATCGCGTGACGCTGCTGGCCAACCTGGGCCGCGCGCTCAAGCCCGGCGGGCTCATCGGCATCGTGGACTTCAAGCCGGGCGGGGCCGGGCCCGGCCCCGATCCGGATGAGCGCGTGCCGCCGGAGGACGTGGAACGCGACGCCGCGCGCGCCGGGCTGGTGCTGCGGCGGCGCGAGACGTTCCTGCCGTTTCAGTACTTCCTGGTGTTCGGCCGTCAGGAAACGACGGCGGCGCCAGGCGCGGGAACGACTAGCGCGCGACCGCGCGGCGCAGCGCCGGCACCGCCGCGGCCATGAGCAGCACCTTCACGGCATCGGCCGCCGCGTAGGGCAGGAACGCCGCGAGCGACGCGCCCGGCAGCGTCACCGTCGCCCACGCGATGCCGCCGGCGTAGAGCGCGAGGGCGCCAGCGGCCAGCGACAGCACGGCGCCGGTGTAGCGGCGCGTCAGGCCGCGATCGCTCAGCACGCCCGTGACGAATGCCGCGACCGGGAACGCCATCAGGAAGCCGCCGGTCGGGCCGAGGAGGCGCGCCGCGCCTGGCAGCAGCACCGGCGACCATGCGAACATCGACGCGCCGACGATGCCGGCCGCAAGATACAGCGCCTGGCTGGCAGCGCCGAGGCGCGCGCCGAGTACCGCGCCGGCCAGCAGCACGGCCACCGGCTGCATGGTGAAGGGAATCATCGTGCCGGGCAGCGTGACGCTGACCTGCGACGCGGCGCCGGTGAGGGCGGTGGCGAAGAGCACCGCACCGGCGGCGACTCCGGCGCTCGCGAGACGGGCGTCCGGACGGGCGGCGGTGGCGGGAGCGGCGGCGCGAAGGTTCGACATGCGCGGAATGTTATCAACATGCGTACAGCACTGACAATCGCCGGCAGCGATTCCGGCGGCGGGGCCGGCATCCAGGCCGACCTCAAGACGTTTGCCGCCCTCGGTGTCTATGGCACCTCGGCCATTACCGCCCTGACCGCCCAGAACACGGTGGCGGTGACCGGCGTGCATGTGGCGCCGCCCGAGTTCGTCACCGCGCAGATCGATGCCGTCGTGACCGACCTCGGCTGCGACGCGGTGAAGACCGGCATGCTCGCCACGGCCGCCATCGTCGAGGCGGTGGCAGATGCCATCACCCGCCACCACCTGCCGAACGTGGTCGTGGACCCGGTGATGGTGGCCAAGAGTGGCGACCATCTGCTCGCCGCCGAGGCCGTCGAGGCCGTGCGCCGGCGCCTCGTGCCGGCCGCCCGCGTCGTGACACCGAACATCCCCGAAGCGGAAGTACTGACCGGCCTGACGATCCGCTCGCTCGACGACGCGGCAGTCGCCGGTCGCGCGATCCTCGCGATGGGCGCCGCCGCCGTGGTGGTGAAGGGGGGACATCTGGACCGCGAGGACATCGTGGACGTGCTCGTGACGTCTGCCGGCATCGTGCACCTCACGGGCCCGCGGGTGCCCGGCGTGCACACCCACGGCACGGGATGCACCTTTGCGGCCGCCACCGCCGCGCGTCTGGCTCTCGGCGACGACGTCGAAGCGGCCGTGCGGGCCGCGCAGGCCTTCGTGCGCGAGGCGATGCGGGCCGGCGTGCCTCTGGGCGCCGGGCATCGGCCATTGGATCATCAGTGGGCGATGCGGCGGCGATGACGCGGCGGACGGCTCAGGGCACGACGAGGACGAGTTCGTTCGAGAGAAATCCGAGGCCGGACGCACTCGTGGCCGCGACCCGCACGAAGTAGGTCCCGGCGGGCACACCGGCCGCGGCCAGGCGTGTGTTCGCGACGGCGGTCGCGATGTCGGCCACGTCGCTGGCCAGCGGCCAACTGCCTACGAACACGCGGTATCCGGTGGGTGCCGGCCCGGACGACGGCGTGCTCCACTGCAGCGAGACGCTGCCGCCGGCGCTCGTGCCGGTGAGGACGGGCGCCGCCGGCGGAGGCGGGCCGACCACCGCGTGAACATCAGGGGACGGAGGCCCGGTGCCCACCACCGTCCGCGCCCGCACCCGCACGAAGTAACTGCCGTCGGGAATCGGCGGCGTGGCAAACGACATGACGCCGCCGAGCGGCAGCACGGCCAGATCCGACACCCCCGGCGCGGTCCCGGCCTCGAGCACGAAAGCCTGCACCGGCGCGCCGCCGTCGCTGGCCGGCGGCTGCCACTGGAAGGTGACGACATTGCCGGCGGTTGTGGCGGCCAGTCCGACCGGAGGGCCCGGCAGCGCGAATGCCCCGACGGGCACGACCGTGGTATTCGAGCGGACGACGATGCCGGTGGAGTACGCCGCCTCGACGACGAACGTGTAGACGCCGTCTGGCGCATCCGCCGACAGGTGCGTCTGCGCCCCCAGAGGCACGCGCAGCGTGAGCGGGCCACGGACGCTGAGGGTATAGGCGACCGACGACGCGCCCACGGCGGCCGGCGTCCACGACAGGCTGACGCGCGGCCGCGCCATCGTGCCGGTCAGCGTGACCGGGAACCCGACATACGGTTCGGGGCGGGTCGGAGGGTAGATGTTCTGGATCGACGGCAGCTTGCCGATGTAGGTCGGCGCCCAGAACGCATTCGGGCCGCCGATTCCGCCAACCAGATCCCAGGCATCGCGGGTATCGCAGCGCGCCAGCACGTCGTCCGACATCGGGCGGCCAGGGCCACCGTTCTTCACGCACCAGCGGGGATCCGGTGTCGGGTTGTACACGGGGTGACCGAAATGAACGATGCCCACCGCGCGCATCAGAAACGCGTTCAACTGGTCGCGGGTGGACCCGCCCGTGATGTCGAACCCTTCCTGGTCGTAGACCGCCCGGATGATGCGGATCGCATCGTCTTCGGTAAGTTGGGCGGCGGCGGGCGTCGCGGCGGCGCAGGACGCAAGCAGGATGAACAGGCAGACGCGGGCGGTTGGCATCGACGCAGTCCCTGAGGGGGCCCGACCAGCATACCGAACCTCGGCCGTTGGGCGGGAGCGCCCACCCGCTATACTTTCAGGTTGCCGGGAATGACATCCGCCACTGCCATCACGAGCGCCCCCCTGTCGGTCGAGGCCGTGCTCCGCGCGGTGGAAGGTCCGGGGGCTGGCGCGGTCACCACGTTCGTCGGACTCGTGCGCGACCACAACGTGGGCCGGAAGGTGCTCTGGCTCGATTACGAAGCCTACGCGCCGCTGGCGGAAAAAGCGCTCGGCCTCATCGTTTCGGAAGGTGAAGCGCACTGGTCGGGGGCCCGCCTGGCCATTCATCACCGCACCGGCCGGCTCGAGATCGGCGAAGCCAGCGTGGTCATCGCCGTGGCGACGCCGCACCGCGCCGATGCCTTCGCGGCCTGCCGCTACGCCATCGAACGCATCAAGCAGATCGTGCCGATCTGGAAGCACGAACACTTCGAGGGCGGCGAGGTCTGGATCGAAGGCGCGACGGCTGATGCCAACGACGAGGCAGCGCGCGACGCCGCGCTGAAGATCGCATGCGCGTGAACGTGAAGCTCTTCGCGCGGCTGCGGGAACTGGTGGGCGCCGGCGAATTCACGCTCGAGGTGCCGGGCGCCACCACCGTGGCTGATGTGTGGGCGGCGCTCGTCGCCGCGCATCCGGCCGCTGAGGCCTACGCGCGCTCGATGTCGTGCGCGGTGAATCTGGACTACGCGCGGATGACCACCCCGGTCGCCGACGGCGATGAGGTCGCGTTCCTGCCCCCCGTGTCGGGCGGCAGCGGCGCGGCCGCGAGGTAAAGGCGAGATGTTCGACAAGCTGGCCAGCGTGGAAGGGCGCTACGAGGCCATCGCGGCCTTGATGTCGTCGCAGGACGTCCAGAGCGACCCCAACGAGTACCGCAAGCAGGCCAAGGCGCTCGCCGAAATCGAGCCGCTGGTGCTCGCCTACCGCGACTACCGCCAGATCGAGGCGCAGATCGCCGACGCCAGGGAGCTGGCCGCGAGCGGCGACGCCGAGATGGCCGAGATGGCGGCCGAGGAACTCAAGGGCCTGACGGCGCGCCAGGGCGCCCTGCTGGCCGAGATCAAGATCCTGCTGCTGCCGAAGGATCCGAACGACGAGAAGAACGTCCTCCTCGAAATCCGCGCCGGCACGGGCGGCGAGGAGGCGGCGCTCTTCGCTGCCGACCTTTTCCGGATGTACAGCCGCTACGTCGAGAAGCAGGGCTGGAAGATGGACGTGATGTCGCTCAGCGAGATCGGGCACGGCATCCGCGAGGTCATCGTCAACATCGAAGGCCAGAAGGTCTACAGCCGCCTCAAGTTCGAGAGCGGCGTGCACCGCGTGCAGCGTGTGCCCGACACCGAGGCGAGCGGCCGCATCCACACCTCGACGGCCACCGTGGCGGTGCTGCCGGAAGCCGAGGAAGTGGACGTCCACATCGAACAGAAGGATCTGCGCATCGACACCTTCTGCTCGAGCGGCCCCGGCGGCCAGAGCGTCAACACGACCTACTCGGCCATCCGCATCACCCACCTGCCGACGGGCCTCGTCGTGTCGCAGCAGGACGAGAAGTCGCAGATCAAGAACCGCGCGAAGGCGATGAAGGTGCTGCGCGCCCGCCTCTACGAAATCGAGCTGCAGAAGCAGCAGGACGCGCAGGCGAAGGAGCGGCGCGGCCAGGTGGGCACCGGCGAGCGCAGCGAGAAGATCCGCACCTACAACTTTCCGCAGAGCCGCATCACCGATCACCGTGTCAACTTCACGACCCACCAGTTGCCGAGCGTGCTGAACGGCGACCTCGCCGAGCTGCTCGACGCGGTCATCACGCACTATCAGGCCGAGCGGCTGAAGGAAGCGACCGACGCCGGTCCGCTGCCCGACGCGGACCCGGGGAAGAAGTAGCCGAGGTCATGCGCCTGCGCGACCTGGCCGACGGCGCGCGGCGGCGCCTCGAGGCCGCCGGCATCCCGAGGGCCGAAGCCGCCCTCGACGCCGAACTGCTGGCGCGCGACGCGCTCGGCTGGGATCGCGCCACCTGGCTCGTGCGCCGCGACGAGGACGAACGCGCGGTGGACGCGCAGACCGTCGGCGCCCGCGGCATCGGCGCGTTCCGCGCCGGCTTCGACGCGCTGGTGGCGCGGCGGGTGCGGCGGGAGCCGATGGCCTATATCCGCGGCACCCAGGAGTTCTACGGCCGCGAGTTCCTCGTGGGCCCCGGCGTGCTGATCCCGCGGCCGGAAAGTGAGCTGCTCATCGACGAAGCGAAGGCCGCCGCGATGGGCCGCCGCACGCCGCGCGTCGCCGACATCGGCACCGGCAGCGGCTGCCTCGCCGTGACGCTCGCGCTCGAGCTGCCTTCGGCGCAGCTGGTGGCGACCGACATCTCGGGTGACGCCCTCACGATCGCGCGCGGCAACGCCGCGGCGCACGAGGTCGGCGGACGCATCACGTTCGTCGAGACGCCGTATCTCACGGGCGTTCCCGGCGCCTTCGACGTCATCGTCGCGAATCCGCCCTACGTGCGCGAGACCGACGCGCCGCTGCTCGCTCCCGAAGTGCGCGACCACGAGCCGCGCGAGGCGCTCTACGGCGGCGAGGACGGGTTGCGCGACATCCGCGCCATCGCCCAGGCGGCGACCACGGCGCTCAAGCCCGGCGGCGTGCTCGTGATGGAAATCGGCCTGGGACAGGCGAAGACGGTGTCGGGCGTGCTCACCGCGGCGGGGCTGGGGGCGGAACTCACACTCCGCCACGACCTGCAGGGCATCCCCCGCGTGGCCGTGGCGCAGCGTCCGTGAACTAGCGGTTCGGAATGACGAGTTCCTGGCCGGGGTGGATGAGGTCGGGACTCTTCAGCTTGTCCTTGTTGGCGTTGAAGATGTCCATGTAGCGGTTGGCGTCGTCGAGGTGGATCTTGGCGATCTTCGACAGCGACTCGCCCGGCTTCACGACGTGGATGCCGTGGATGTCGGTGCGTTCGGCTCTCACGTCGGCCGACACCTCGTTCTCCCAGCCGGCGTGCTTCTTGATCGCGTCCCACAGCAGGTCGCGTTCGAGCGCGTAGGTGGTGGTGCCGGCGATCTGCACCTTGCCGGCCGCTTCCTTCATCGAGAAATTGCGCACACCGAGCGTGGTCGCGAGACTTTCAAGCGCCTTGTACTTGTCGATCATGTGAGTTCTCCTTGCGTGCGCCGCCGTTCCACGGAGGCGGCATGGTGCCTGGGTCAGGGGGAGTCGTTCCCCGCATCATGACACGCGGGCACGACGGTTTGTCACACGTCTCCCGCCCTGCCTATACTCGCGGCATGAGCTGCCTGTTCTGCCGGATCGTGAGCGGCGAGATTCCCGCGAAGAAGGTGTTCGAGGACGACGACGTCGTGGCCTTCGAAGACATCAACCCCCAGGCGCCGCTGCACGTGCTGGTGGTGCCCCGCCTCCACGTCGCGACCCTCAATGATCTCGGCGACGATCACGACCGGCTCGTCGGCCTGATGGTGCGCCGCGCGGCCGCGATCGCCGAAGAACGCGGCGTTGCGGCCCGCGGCTACCGCACGGTCTTCAACTGCAATGGCGACGCCGGCCAGACGGTGTTCCACATCCACCTGCACGTCCTCGGCGGACGGTCCCTCGCCTGGCCTCCCGGCTGAATCGACGGCGCCGTCAGGCGTCGTGCTTCGCGAGCAGATACCGTCCGCGGTGGTGCGGGCGGTCGAGATAGAAATCGACGACGCGGTAGCCGCGCGTGAAGTAGGTCTCGAAGATCTCGCGCGTCTGCATGCGCCAGTCGAGCGCCAGCTCCGGGGCGTCGCGCTGCATGTCGGTGAAACCCATCGGGATCTCGAGCGTCAGCCGGCGTTCGTCGCGCGCCAGGTGGATGTCGGAGTTGGCCAGCCACGCCTGCGCGGGATGGGTGACGTTGATCGGCGTCGCGTCGGTGATCTCGTGCGTGGTCACGGGGATGAGTTCGCCCGGCGTCACGCGCCGCGCCACATGCGGCTTCGCAATCCACCACTGCGCCACGAGCCGGTCGGTGGGCGTGCCCTTGTGCAGCACGCTCGTCGACTCGCCGTAGACGTTGCGGTGGTATTCCTCCGCCACGACGCCGAGCTTCGCGAAGTTGAGGTGCGCGTTCATCGCCTGCAGCGGATCGTAGGTCCACTCGATGAGCTCGTAGCCCTGTGCCAGCGCCCGATCGCGCTGCGCCAGCTTGAGCGCGCGGCCGAGGCCGCTGTTGCGGTACTCGGGCAGCACGCCGAGCATGTGCGACCACTGCAGCACCTG
>CADEFD010000005.1:8572-73931 GCA_902826515.1 uncultured Acidobacteriota bacterium | reverse complement strand
CACCGTGCGCTCGAACTGCGGATCGAGCACCGCCGTGGTCGTGCGCACGACCTCGTACTCCTCGTCTTCGGGCGGGTGTTCGATGACGATGTGGAACATGAAGCGGTCGAGCTGCGCCTCGGGCAGCGGGTAGGTGCCTTCGAGTTCGATCGGGTTCTGCGTCGCGAACACGTAGAACGGCTCTTCGAGCGTGTAGGTGCGGCCCTGGATGGTGACGCGGTGTTCCTGCATCGCCTCGAGCAGCGCCGACTGCGTCTTGGGCGGCGTGCGGTTGATCTCGTCGGCGAGCACGATGTTCGCGAAGATCGGCCCGGGGACGAAGGCCATGCGCCGCCGCCCCGTCGCCGGATCCTCCTGGATGATGTCGGTGCCGGTGATGTCGGAGGGCATCAGGTCGGGCGTGAACTGGATCCGCGCGAACTTGAGGTCCACCACGCGGGCGAGCGTGTGGATGAGCAGCGTCTTGGCGAGGCCCGGCACACCGATGATGAGGCTGTTGCCGCCCACGAAGAGCGACAGCAGCACCTGCTGCAGCACTTCGTCCTGCCCGACGATGAGCTTCCGCAGCTCGTGGCGGATGCGATCCTGCCCCTGCTTCATCCGGTCGGCGAGCGCGATGTCATCCGGCGCGCTCAGATCCACCTGCATGTTCGCTGCGTCCACGAGTCCTCCACGTGTCGGCGGCGCCGGGCGACTGCGTCCCGTGCTCCGCCTCCGAGCGGTGTCCCCGGGCCCCGAGACCCGGGACCCGAGCCCCGCCGTTAATGTGTCATGCCGTACACGATATAGTTCACGCCGAATTTGTAGGCTTCGTTCGAGAGGTCGATCGGCACCCAGCCGGTGTCGGAGAACTCCCAGTACTCGCCCAGGTCGTTGTTGTAGTTCGCCACCGCCTGCAGCCGCTTCGCGGGGTCGTTGTCTTCGAAGAGCCCGTAGAAGATGGGCGTGAGCCCGCCGTAGGGCGAGACGAACCGCGCCGGATCGATCTCGAAGAACGCGTGGAACACCGGGTGTGACGGATCGAGCTTCACGAAGCGCTGCGCCGGCAGCACGCGCCGCATCTGCGTCTCGAAGTTGACCCAGTGCTCCTGGCGGAAGTCGTCGAAGATGAGGAAGCCGCCCTTGGCGATGTACGTGCGCAGGCCCTCGGCCTCGGCGTCGTTCAGTGTCCAGAACCCCGGCTCCGACATGTAGGCGACCGGGTAGCCATGCAGCGCGGGATCGTCGAGCGTGAGCACCGCGCTCGTGTCGAGGTGCGGGCGCAGCAGCGTGATCTCACTCAGGATCTTCATCAGATGCAGGTCGGCGCGCGGGTAGTCGTGGGCCCACGGCGGCTCGCGGCGGAAGCCGCGGAAGCTGCCGAGCCGCTGGCCCATGTCGTAGCGCAGCCGCACGAACGCGAAGCGGCCGTCGTAGGGCACGTCGGTGCTGGCGTCGTAGTTGATGGCGGCGCCGCGCCGGCGTTCCTGTTCGCCGCGGAACGGCGACTGCGCCGCCACCACGGCGACGCCGGCGAGGGCGAGCGCCGCCGCCGCGCCGAGGGCGCGCCGGCCGATCGGGCTACGAGAGACCGACGGCACGCCGATACCCCCATTCCGCGGAGAGCAGGCCGAGGAGCAGCACGAGCACGATCGGCGCGTTCCAGAGCTCGCGTTCCTCGACGGCGGTGATGCCGCGGCCGGTGTACTTCACGTCTTCGAGGAGCTGCTCGGCGGTGTCGGGCGTGTAGGCGCGGCCGCCGGTGTCGTCGGCGAGGCGGCGCAGCGCCGCCATCTGCCGCGTGGCTTCGGCGAACTCGGCATCCCCCGGGCCGGCGTTCACGTGCGCGGTGGACTGCCCGAGCAGCGTGCCGTCGCGCATGGCCTCGACGCGCGCTTCATACCAGCCCGCGCCGCCCGTGGGCGCCGTGCCGGTGTAGAGGCCATCGCGCTGGCCGTTCCAGGTGAGGGGCACCGTCGTGGACGCGCCGTCGGGCCCGGTGACCGTGGCCGTGACCACGGCATCGTTGGCGGCGACGAACGACGGGTCGGCCACCTCGACGCTCATCGCGATGGGGTCTCCCGGATCCACCCGGTCGGACGCCGTTGTCAGCTCGACGGGATCGGGCACGCCGTCCACGAGCCAGCGCAGCAGCTGGCGCGTGAACGTCTCGTGCGTCTGGTCTTCGACGCTCATCGACGCGTGCATCTGCCAGAGCCACGAGTCCTGCGGCGTGAAGGCGGCCGACTTGCCGCGGCCGTAGCGCTGGAAGGCGAGCACCGGCAGTTCGCGGCGCGAGCCGTCGGCGGCGCTCAGCAGCGTCGTGGCGCCGGCCTTCACGGTGTCGACGCTGTTCACTGTCGTGAGATCCGGCAGCTCCGGCCAGCGCGTGGCCGAGGCCTGATCGGTGGCGGCAATCTGCGACACCGCGTGGCCGCTGCCCGCCCGCGTCGGCCGCACGGCGAGCTTCGTGACCACCGGCTCGGCCGGCGGCGTCATCCGCTGCAGCGTGACCGGCAGCGCGTCGCCGAGGGCCGTGCCGGCATACCCGCCTTCGCTGAAGGCGCGCGGGCCGCCGAGCATGAGCAGACCGCCGCCGCGGGTGTCCACGAACTCCGCGAGCATGGCGAGCTGGTCGCCGGTGAACGCGGCGGCTTCGATGCTGCCGAGGACGAGGCCGCGATATTTGAAGAGTTCGTCGCGCGTTTTCGGGAAGCCGCCCACGAGCTCTTCGGGATCGTCCACTTCGAGGCGCAGGTACTTGTTGTCGGCCGTGCGCTGGAGCACCACGAGCTGGAGCTGTTTGTCGTCGGTGAGCGCCCGGCGCAGGAACTTCATCTCGAAGCGCGGTTCGCCTTCGAAGTAGAGGATCTTCTCGCGGCGGTCGCGCACATCGATGAGCACGTCGCGGGCGTTGTTCTCGGGCAGCAGCTCGCCGGGCTGCGTGGCCACGCGGAAGGTGAAGACGCGCGGCCCCGGTTCGCTCGCGGTGAAGCGCACGCGCACCGTGGACGGCTGGCCGTCGGGCGCCACGGTGAAGGTCTGCGAGCCGGCGAGGGTGGCGCCGTCGAGCACGTCCATCGTCAGCGACTGCCCGGCGTAGCCATGCGCCGTCACGACCGCGTCCAGCAGGAGGGTCGTGCCGGTGAGCACCGCGCGCGGCGCGGTGACGCGGCCCACCTGGATGTCCTTCTCCGCCGTGTCGCGGCCGAGGCCGATGGCGAAGACCGGCACGCCCGACGCCTTGAGCGCCAGGAGCGCCGGCTCGACCGCGTCCCCGGTCGTGTCGGCGCCGTCGCTCACGACGACCAGCCCGGCCAGCGGCACGCCGGCCAGCTGCCGCCGGGCCTCGTCGAGCGCGGTGGCCAGACGGGTGTTGCTGCCATCGAAGGTCAGGTCGGCGCCGGCGGGCGCCGCGGTGACGCCGCTCGAGAAGCGCAGCGTGCGCACGGTGAACCGTTCGCCAAGCCCGCGCCGCAGGCCGCGGTCGGCGGCGCCGAACTGCTCCTGCAGCCAGGCGCTGCGCGGCTGGCCGTTCATGTCGGCAATGCGCATGCTGCGCGAGTCGTCGAGCAGCACCGCCACCACGTTCTGGTGCGGCACGGCGGCCCGCAGCACGAGCATCGGGCGCAGCAGGCAGACAAAGAGCAGGGCGATGAGCGCGGTGCGCAGCGCGGTCAGCACGATCCGGTCGCGCGTGGTCAGGCGGCGGGGCGCGTTCCGGTAGCTGATGACGGTGGCGGCCACGGCCGCCACGGCGAGCAGCACCGCCACGGCGACGCCGGCCGGCGGCACGAGCCGCAGTTCGCCCTGGCCGAAGACGACCCAGCGGACACCGAGGAGGAGTTGGGAGATCGTGTCGAGCACGGGTCAGTGTCCGGGCTGGCCCGTGCCGGCCCTTGTCGGGGGATTCTATTCCGCTTCGACGCCCGCGCAACCGATCTGGTCTCACGCCGTCCTGGGGTACGATGCCGGCCACCCTTCGGAGGAGAGCCCATGAAGCGTCGGCTGGCAGGAGCGGGAGTCATCGGAGCCCTCGTGGCAGGACTGTGGCCGGCGGCCGCGCCCGAGGCGCAGACGCCCGCGCCCGCCGACCTGGTGCTCGTGAACGGCGCCATTCTCACCGTCGATCCGCGCGACACCGTGGCCGAGGCGGTGGCCGTGACCGGCGGACGGATCGTGGCCGTGGGGACGAACGCCGACATCCGCGCCCGTGCCGGCGCCGCCACCCAGGTGGTCGATCTCGGCGGCCGGGCCGTCACCCCGGGGCTCATCGACACTCACGTCCACTTCACGGAGGTCGATGCGCTCTTCAACGTCGATTTGAGCGATCCGTCCATCACGAAGATGGATGACGTGCTGGCGCGCGTGGCCGCGGCGGTGGCGAAGACGAAACCCGGCGAGTGGATCCGCGGCCGCGGCTGGGACGAAGGCAAGCTTGCCGAACGCCGCCACATCACCGCCGCCGACCTCGACAAGGTCGCGCCGAACAACCCCGTGTGGCTCACCAACACCACCGGCCATTACGGCGTCGGCAACAGCTACGCGATGAAGATCGCCGAGCTGCGCAAAGGCACGCCCGATCCGCCGGCCGGCACCATCGTGCACGAGGCCGACGGCGACCCGAACGGCGTGCTGCTCGAGTCGGCCATGAACCTCGTCACCCGGCACGTGCCGCCGATGACGCGCGAGCAGCAGAAGGCCGGCCTCGTGAAGATGATCGAAGACTTCAATGCCGAGGGGATGACGGGCGCCAAGGACCCCGGCATCAGCCCGCTCAAGTGGGAGCTCTACAACGAGCTGCTGAAGGAGGGCCGCCTGACCGTGCGCATGTTCGCGCTCTGGGCCGGACCGCGCGCGCTGACCGAGGCGGCGGCCGTGCAGGCCCGCGTGAACGCCAACCCGCGTCCGCCGGCGTCGCTCGGCGACGGCATGCTCTTCTCGGGCGGCGTGAAGATGTACATGGACGGCAGCGGCGGCGCCCGCACGGCCTGGATGCACGAAGACTGGAACAAGAACCTGAACGACGTCGATACTGGGAACGCCGGGTATCCGAACACGCCACCCGATCAGTACCGTACGATGGCCACGAACTTCCACAAGGCCGGCGTGCATGTGAGCACCCACGCCATCGGCGACAAGGCCATCGACTGGGTGATCGACACCTACGCGCAGGCGCTCGCCGCGGCGCCCACGAAGGGCCTGCGTCACGGTCTGATTCACGCCAACACACCCACCGACCACGCCAACGACGAGATGGCGCGCCTCCAGCGCGATTACGATGCCGCGTTTCCCGAGGCGTCGGCCTCGTTCATGTGGTGGATCGGCGACACCTACGCTGGCAACTTCGGGCCGCGCCGTAATGCCCGCATGAAGCCGTTCCGCACGTGGGTCCGGAAGGGCGTGCGGTGGGGCGGCGGCTCCGACTTCAGCGTCACGCCGTTCCCGGCGCGCTACGGCATCTGGGCGTCGGTCGCGCGCGAGACCCTGAACGGCTCCTTCGGCAAGACCCCCTTCGGCATGGACGAATCGGTGGACGTGCGCACCGCGCTCAAGTCGTACACGATCTGGGCGGCGCACACGATCTTCCTCGACGACCGCATCGGCTCGATCGAAGTGGGGAAGGACGCCGACTTCGCCGTGTGGGACCGCAACCCCTACACCGTGCCGACGGCGGCCCTCAAGGACATGAAGGCCGAGCTCACGTTCGTGAAGGGCCGCGCCGTCTTCCGCGGTCCGGCGTTCCAGGCCGCGGCCCGCGGCCGATGAGCGAGACGTGCGGCGGCAGAGGACCACGCCGTGGCAATCCGCGGGATAATAGGGCCGTGATTGCCACGTCAGACCGCACCCGGCGCATGACAGTGACGACGTTTGCGTCGCTTGCCGAGCACGATCGCGCCGACGCCGCCTACTGGCGGGCCCTGCCGGTCGACGTGCGTGTGCGCCAGGCGTGGCGTCTCAGCGAAGAGCAGTGGCGTCTTCGCGGCGAGTATCCGGATGAATCAGGACTTTGTCGATCTGTTGCGCGCGTTGTGCGTGCATGACGTCCGGTTCCTGATCGTCGGGGCCTACGCGCTGGCGGTGCATGGACGGCCGCGGGCGACTGGCGACCTCGATGTGCTGACCACCCTGAGCGGCCTCACCTTTGACGAGGCGTGGCCGGATCGCGTCTCTGCCACGTTCGGCGATGTCGCCGTCAGCGTCATCGGCCGCGACGCCTTCATCAGGAACAAGCGGGCGACCGGACGCGCGAAGGACCTCGGCGACATCGAGGCGCTCGATGGCGGCGCCTGAGACCGCACCCGGCGCGAGCACGCCGCCGCCCGTGCCCGATGTGGCGGTGCCGATCGCGCGTCGCATCGCCGCGAGCCCCGTGTTCTTCCCGTTGTGGCTGCGCGGCCGGCCGGGGCCGCACGCCCGCATGCCGATGGTGGGCTGGTTCGATCCGAAGCAACTGCTCACCACCGGCATCAAGAGCCTGGTCTCGCTGGTTGTCGGCGAGCAGAGCGACCGGCGCATCGTGCAGGCGCTGGCCTCGCGCAAGCAGGAATACTACGACCACAGCATCCACTACCGCGACGGCGCGCGCGGACCGCAGCCCGACAAGGCGCATCCACGAGACGAGCTGTGGCTCGATTTCATCTGCGACACCGGCGACGGCTGGAACTCGACCTACGCGGTGGCCTACGCCGCGGCGCAGCGCGCCCTGCGCGTGCAGGATGGCACCGACGCCCACGACCTGCCGCGCGGCGACGTGCTCGTCTTCGGCGGCGACGAGGTGTATCCCGCGCCGAGCCGCGAAGAGTATCAGCGGCGGCTGGTGGCCCCCTTCACGGCGGCCTTCGGCGACGACGAACCGGCCGAGCGCCCGCACGTCTACGCCGTGCCGGGCAACCACGACTGGTACGACGGGCTGTCGGCCTTCACACGGCTCTTCTGCTCGGACATCGGCGGCCGCCGCCTGGCCGGCTGGTGGACACGCCAGCGCCGCAGCTACTTCGTGCTGAAGCTGCCGCACCGCTGGTGGCTCGTCGCCAGCGACGGCCAGCTGCAGAGCGATCTCGACGTGCCGCAGATGGAGCACTTCCGCGAGATCGCCGAGCGTCACATGCAGGCGGGCGACAAGGTGATCCTGTGCCTGTCGCTGCCGGTCTGGGTCTACGCGCAGAAGTACCGCAACATGGGCCGCGTCTTCGACGAGACGGATCTCATCTTCCTGCGCGAGGAAGTCTTCGCGAAGCGCGGCGTCGACGTGAAGGTGTATCTCACGGGCGATCTGCATCACTACCGCCGCCACGAAGAAACCGCCGAGTCGGCCGGCGCGGCCGAGCCCGTGCAGAAGATCACGGCCGGGGGCGGCGGCGCCTTCCTGCATCCCACGCACGAAGACGACTTCTCGGTGCTGCGCGAGGAGCCGATCGCCGAAGACGTGGCGCCGCGCGCCTTCGAAGTGCGCGCCACCTATCCCTCGACCGCGCAGTCGTCGCGGCTCGCGTGGGGCAACCTGCTCTTCCCGCTGAAGAACCCGCGCTTCGGGATCGTGCCGGCGACCGTCTACCTGATGACGGCCTGGCTCGTCGGCGCGGCCGCCGCCGGCGCCGCGCCCGGCAATCCCTGGCAGGCGCTGCGCGTGACGGTGGATGCCTTCAGCACCCATCCCGGCCTCGCGCTCTGGTGCGGCGGCATCGTGATGGCGTTCCTCGCCTTCACCGACACGCACAGCCGTCTCTACCGCGTGCTGGGCGGCCTGCTGCACTCGGTGGCGCACTTCACGGCGATGTTCTATCTGGGCTGGGGCACGCTCGACCTCGCCGCGCGCTGGCTGCAGGCGGGCGGCGTGCTGCGTGCCGCGCTCGCCGGCGCCGGCACGTTTGCCGGCGGCTGGCTGGCCGGCTCGGTCATCATGGGCGTCTATCTGCTGATCTCGGTGAACGTGTTCGGCCGGCACAGTGAAGAGGCCTTCAGCGGACTGCGCATCGAGGACTTCAAGCACTTCCTCCGCCTGCACATCGGCCGCGATGGCCGGCTCACGATCTGGCCGGTGAAGATCGAGCGCGTGCCGCGCCGCTGGCGCGACCGCGCCGACGGCGACCGCACGATGTCGCGCGTCGTGCCCGAGGCGCCGCTCGCCGTGGACCTCATCGAGCCGCCGATCCGCATCGGCGCGCCGCTCAGCACTCGATGACGTTCACCGCCAGGCCGCCGCGCGCCGTTTCCTTGTACTTCGTCTTCATGTCGGCGCCGGTCTCGCGCATCGTCTTGATGACCTGATCGAGCGACACGAAGTGCGTGCCGTCGCCGCGCAGTGCCATACGCGCCGCGTTGATGGCCTTCACGGACGCGATGGCATTGCGCTCGATACACGGGATCTGCACGAGGCCGCCCACCGGATCGCAGGTCAGCCCGAGGTGATGCTCCATGCCGATCTCGGCCGCGTTCTCGACCTGCGCCGGCGTGCCGCCGAGCACGCCGCAGAGGGCGCCGGCGGCCATCGAGCAGGCGACCCCCACTTCGCCCTGGCAGCCCACTTCGGCGCCGGAGATCGAGGCGTTCTCCTTGTAAAGGATGCCGATCGCGGCTGCCGTGAGCAGGAAGTCCACCACCCCGGCCTCGGTCGCGCCTGGCACGAAGCGCGTGTAGTAGTGCAGTACCGCCGGCACGATGCCGGCCGCGCCGTTGGTCGGCGCCGTGACCACCCGGCCGCCGGCGGCGTTTTCTTCGTTCACGGCGAGTGCGTAGAGGTTGACCCAGTCGAGCACGAGCAGCGGATCGGCGGGCCCGGCCGCCGCGGCGGCGAGCTGTCGCTGCAATCCGGCGGCGCGCCGTTTCACCTTGAAGGCGCCAGGCAGCACGCCGTCGGTGGCGCAGCCGCGTTCCACGCAGGCCTGCATCACCTGCCAGATCCTGCGCAGCCCGGCGTCGATGTCGGCATCGGTGCGCCAGTGGCGCTCGTTGCCGCGCATCACCTCGGCAATCGACCAGCCGTGGCGTTCGCACTGGGCGAGCAGGTCGTCGCCGCTGTGGAAGGGATACGGCAGCACGGTCGTGTCGGGCGCGATGCGCTTCTGCGCGGTGCCGTCGGCGGCCACGTCCTCGCTCACGACGAAGCCGCCGCCCACCGAATAGTAAACGCGGTGGGTCAGCTCGCCGCCGGCGCCGTCGAACGCGGTGAAGCGCAGGCCGTTGGCGTGCATCGGCAGGCTCTCGCGCTTGTTGAAGACGAGGTCGGTTGCGTCGTCGAAACCGATCTCGTGGCGGCCGAGCACGGCCAGGCGCCGCTCCGAGCGGATGCGCGCGAGATAGGCGGGCACCTGGTCCACGTCCACGCTGTCCGGCTCGTGTCCCGAGAGGCCGAGCAGCACGGCCGTGTCGCTGCCGTGGCCCTTGCCGGTCGCGCCGAGTGAGCCGTAGAGCTCGGTGTGGACCCTTGTGGTGGCGGGCAGGTGACCGGCGGAGGCCAGACGCCCGGCGAAGAGCCGCGCCGCCCGCATCGGCCCGACGGTGTGGGAGCTGGACGGCCCGATGCCGATCTTGAAGAGGTCGAACGCGCTGACGGCCATGGGGAAGCCGCCCTCAGCGGCCGCGCCAGAAGCGCATTTCGAGCGACACGCGGGTCGCGTCGGTCTGTTGGTTGAACGCGCCGCCGTGGATGAGATACGGCGAGAAGACGAGCACCTCGTTCAGCCCCGGATTGGGGCGCTCGAGCGTGAGCGGATAGGCCGCGCCGACGACCGACGGCACCGTGAAGGTCATGCCGTTCACGCGCGCGCCGTCGGCGGTGCGTTCAATCTCGGATTCCTTCCAGCGGTGCGAGCCGCGCACGAGCGGCAGCGACGACCGCGGTGTGCTGCCGGCAAACGGCACGTAGATGTTCACCGCGTGGCGCAGGCGGTCGAGCCACACGTCGCGGTGCGGCGGATTGTTGTCGCGGCTGCGCGGCCTGACGACGCGGTAGCAGAAATGCTCCGGAAACTCCGCGTGCGGCGGCGTGGTGGAGACGCGCACGCCCAGGATCTCGCTCACGCGCTGGCTGATCGCCTCGACCGGCACACCGAGGTCGCCCACCGAATGGCACCACGGGCCGCGCGCGCTCACCGCCGCGTGCGCCTCGTCGGTCGTCACCACATCGTGATAGCGGTCGACGGCGAAGTCGGCGGGCACCGGGATCCCCGCGGCGGCAATCCGCGCGCGCAGCGTGAGGCGCAGGCTCTCGGCGAGGCGGCGGTACTCGTCGGGCGTGAGGAACGGCGCCACCACGAAGCCGGCCTCGGCCCACGGGCGGCCGGCGATGAGGTTGTCGTCGGCGTCGAGCAGCACGGCGTCGGCGCCGCGGGTGACGGCGCCCTCGATCGTGAAGGTGACCTGTTCGCCGTCGTAATCGAGCGTGAGCGGACGCGTGGACATGCGGAGAAAATTGTACGTCGATTCGCCACGTGCCCGCGCCTGTACAGAACGACGGGGCCGGCACTCGCGCACCGGCCCCGCCTCCGTTCACCGCTCCCCCCAGAGGGCGAACGGACCCTACGGCTTGACGAAGTTCGCCTGCGTCGAGGCGTTGGTGTTCATCGTGATCGTGCAGGTGGCCTGGGCGCCCGTGCAGGCGCCGGTCCAGTTGACGAAGACGAAGCCGGGCTCCGGCGCCGCCGTCAACGTGACCGCCGTCCCCGTCGCGAAGCTCTTCGCGCAGGTCTTGCCGCAGCTGATGCCGGCCGGCGCGCTGGTGACGAGCCCCTTGCCGCCCGCCGTCTTCACGGTAAGCGTCTTGCCCGTGGTGCCGCCGCCGGTCGAGCCGCCGCCACCGCCGCCGCCCGAGGGCGGCGCCGTGAAGACCGCGCCGACGTTCACGATGCCGTTGGCGGCCACGGTGCAGGTGCCGGTGCCGGCGCAGGCGCCGTTCCAGCCCGTGAAGGTGGCCTTGCTGTCGGCTTTCGCCGTGAGGGTCACCGGCGTGCCGGCATCGTAGCTGCCGGCGCACTTGCCGCCGCAGTCGATGACCCGGTCTGACGAGCTCACGCGGCCGCCGCCCACGAGCGAGACGACCACCGAGTCGGGCTGCACGTTGGCTGCCGTCATCTGCACCGACAGGAGCTCACCGATTTCGGTCGCGTCCGGCGCGTTGCAGAGCAGGTCGAGGCAGAGAGCTTCGTGCGTGACCGCGTCGTAGCTGCCGGTGAACGACCAGGTTTCGATGCGGCGCACGATGGCGCGCGTCGTGGGTTCGATGTTGCCCGAGTTGCGCTTGCGGCGGCGGTTGCCGTTGCCGCCAGACGCCGGCTCGTCCTGCAGGATCTGGTAGTCGGCTTCGAGCTGGTTGAGGTTCATCGGCACGGCGTTCGGGTTGTCGGCCATGAGTTCCTCGAGCGACAGCGCGCGCGGGAGCTGCATCACGTAGGAGCGGATCCACTGCGCGTCGCCGTACAGGCTCGGGGCCTCGGCCGGCTCGGGCGCCTCGATTTCGGCGACGAGCTGCGGCGGGTTGTTGGCGGCGGCCGGCGGATTCACGTAGTAGCTGGCGTAAGGCACCGCGGTGGGCGGGTTCATCGGTGTGAGCGTGCCGGGCGCCGCCGCGTCTTCGCACAGCCAGCGCGAGGTGACCCTGGTGGGATTCGCCGTGGTGTAGGTGCCGAAGTGCTCGCAGCCGCCGTTTTCGTAGGTGCCCGGCACCCACGAGTAACACTGCCCGGAGAACCACGGCACCGTGTGCTGGAGGGTGCGGGTGAGCCAGGTGCCGGTGTTCACGTCGCGCGCGCTTTCCCAGCGGACCCTGGTGCCGGTCGGGGTGGCGGTCACGCGCGCATCGCCGTAGCGGGTCGCATTGAACGAACCGGGCACCTGGTCGGGCGTCACGCCGTCGAGCTCGATCTCGAAGCCGTGGCAGACCTGGCCGGTGTCGTTCGAGATGTCGAAGTTGCTGAGCGAACCGTAGATGATGGCGGACTGGGCGCGCGCCGCATCGGGCGCCGCCAGCAGAGCGGCCGCGGCGAAGCCCCAGCGCGCCGCGAAAGGGGCAAGCCGCCGGGCGGTCTTGCTCATGTCAGTCAGATTCATGCAATGTCTCTCCTCGTGAAGTGCTGGCAAACCCGTGCCCGAGGGGGCGAACACGGCACCGGGGGCGCACATTCCGGCTTCCAGGGAGGTGAGACAGCTCGACGGTAGGTGTTGGAACAGAAATTCTCTTGTTGACCAACTTGACCAACCTGTCGGAACGGGCGCACACTGTTCGGCATGGGCCGTCTCGTGAATATCTACGACGCGAAAACACAGCTGTCGGCACTGGTGGAGGCGGCCGCAGCGGGCGAAGAAATTGTCATCGCGCGGGCCGGGAAGCCCCGCGCGAAGCTCGTGCCGATCCGCCCGGTCGTGCGGCGTCGTCCCGGCCGCGCGAAGGGGACGCTCTGGATGGCCGACGACTTCGACGCGCCGCTGCCTGACTCACTGCTCCAGGCGTTCGAAGGTCGCGAGTGAAGCTGCTGCTCGACACCCACGCGGTGCTCTGGTGGCAGACGGACGATCGGCGGCTGTCCGGTCCTGCGCGGCGCGCGATTGCCACGGCCGACATCGTGTGGGTCAGTGCAGCGTCCGGCTGGGAAGTGGCGATCAAGACGGCGCTCGGCCGCCTGCGGGCCGACGAGCCCTTCGCCATCACCGTGGCGGCCGACGACTTCACCGAGCTGCCGGTGACGCTCGCGCACGCCGCGCGTCTGCAGACACTGCCCGGCCTGCACGCCGATCCGTTCGATCGCATGCTGGTGGCGCAGGCGCTCGTCGAAGGCGCCACGCTCGTGAGCCGCGACGCCGCGCTGCGCGAGTACGGCGCGCCCGTGCTGTGGTAGGCGCGCACCCGCGCGCCTTCCCGTACGCACTACGGGCGGGCCGATGGCTGCGCCACCAGACCCGCCCGCGTGTGTCCGCCTGCCGCGAGCCGGGCGCGAGGTTCGCGCCAGCTCTCAGCCCGTAGCCCCTAGCCTCCGACCTTCTTGAACTCCGCCTGCACCGCCGCCAGTTCCTTCAGCAGATCGCCGAAGCGGTCCATCGCGTCTTTGCCGATCTTCTGGTCGGCGGAGCCGATCATGCGCTGCACGTTGTTGAACTGGCTGATGAGCATCGGCTGCGGGTAGGCGCCCGGCATGTCGTTCAGCATCGTCCACACCTTCTGGAGCGGATGGTCGAACGTCAGGTCCATCGGCCGCACGCCCGCGGGCGCAGCGGCCGGCGGACGCACGTTGGCCTTCTGCATCGCCTGGTTCACCGCGTCCGCCAGCTTGCGGATGTCGCTGATGCCGTCGCGCACCTTGAGCTGGAACGCGAGCGACGCCTCGAGATCGAGGTTGGTGACGCCGTCACGCAGCACGCGCGGATCAGCGGTGAGCGCGAAGCTCTTCGTCTGGCTCTGGCCGCCCGCGGTGAGTGTCACGGTGTACTTGCCGGGCGCGGCCAGTGGACCGCCGGCGGCGCCGTTCGGCGCATTCGCCGCCCAGGGACCGGGGTAGCGCATGTCCCAGGTGAAGCGCTGCATGCCGGCGCGCGCCTCGATGGCCGCGGAGCCGCCGAGGCGGCGGAACGGC
This sequence comes from uncultured Acidobacteriota bacterium, assembly GCA_902826515.1. Lineage (GTDB taxonomy): Bacteria > Acidobacteriota > Vicinamibacteria > Vicinamibacterales > UBA2999 > CADEFD01. The sequence continues at coordinate 60,387 of CADEFD010000005.1, read as the reverse complement.
CCGCGCATCTCCTGACCGGCGCCGGCGCCGCGCGGGGCGGCCACGGCGAACGACCGGATGACGGCGCCCTTGCCGTCCTTCACCTCGAGCGTCGCGTCAGTCGGCGCGCTCGCGAAGTAGAGGTCGAAATGCGGACCGGGGATCGTGTACTCCGGCTCGGCCGCCGAGGGCGGCGTGGGCACCCAGCGGTTGCGCACCGCGTCCTGTGGCTGGAAGAGATATGCCGCCGGCAGTGACGTGGGCATCGCGGCGGCCGGAGCCGCGGCGCGGGCGGTCGTGGCCGGCGCCGGCGCCGGGACGTACATCGCCGCCAGCTGCTGCAGCGGCGTCACGTCGTCCATGATCCACAGGCCGCGGCCCATGGTGCTGATGACGAGGTCGTTCCGGTGCACCTTGATGTCGGTCACCGGCGTCGCCGGGAGGTTCTGCTGCAGCGGCTGCCACGCCGTGCCGTCGTTGAACGACACGAACGCGCCGAACTCGGTGCCGGCGTAGAGCAGACCCTGGCGCTTCGGGTCTTCACGCACGACACGCGTCGGGTGGTCGATCGGGATGCCGTTGGCGCCGTCGGTCAGCTTCGTCCACGTCTCGCCGTAGTTGGTGGTCTTGTAGATGTACGGCGTCAGGTCGTGTTCGCGCATGTAGCGGTAGGCGGCGATGTAGAAGGTGCCGCGCGCGTGCGGGCTGTCTTCCACCGTCTGGATGCGGCCGCCGGGGCCCATGTCTGGCGGCGTCACGCGCTTCCAGGTCTTGCCGTTGTCGCGCGTGATGCTGACCGGGCCGTCGTTGGCGCCCACCATGATCACGCCCTTCTCGAGGCGCGATTCGATCATCGCGTAGATCGAGCTGTAGACCTCTTCCCCCGTGATGTCGCGCGTGATCGGCGTGCCCGGAATGATCTGATACTCGGGTTCCTTCGCCGTCAGGTCCGGACTGATCGTGTCCCACGTCACGCCCTCGTCGATCGAGCGGTGGATGACGTGGCTCGCCTGGTAGACGATCTTGTCGTCGTGCGGCGAGAGATAGACGACCGTCTGGCGCGGGAAGCGGTACTTGATCTCGTCCGGATCCTGCCCGTAGCGGTTCTGCGGATAGATCCAGTAGTGCTTCTCCTGCCCGGTGGCCACGCTGTAGCGGCCCACTTCGCCCTTGCACGCGCCCCAGATGACCGAGCCGTCCTTGCGGGCCCAGATCTGGCCGGTTTCGCAGCCCGACGCCTGCTGCCAGAGTTCGGCCGGGTGGTCGAGGCCCCACGACACCGGCGGGTTGCTCGGGATGATGAGCGTGCTGTTGTCCTGCTGCGGCACGTAGAGGCGGTACGGGTGCTGTTCATCCACCGCCACCATGTAGTACTCGGCGTGCGGCTGGTTGAGGATCGACGACCAGCTCTTGCCGCCGTTCAGCGACACGTTGCCGCCGCCGTCGTTCACCTGCAGGATGATCTCGGGATTGTCGGGGTTGAACCACATGCCGTGGTTGTCGCCGTGCGGCGTTGACACACTCGTGAACGTCTTGCCGGCGTCGGTGGACTTGTGCAGGCCGAGTTCGTTCACCCACACTTCGTTCTCGTTCTTCGGATTGACGGTGACGTAGTTGAAGTAGAACGGCCGGGCGCGCAGGCGCTGGCTGCTGTTCACCATCGTCCACGTGGCGCCGGCGTCGCTCGAGCGGTAGAGCCCGCCTTCGGCGCCGGGCGCTTCGACCATCGCGTAGAGCACGTTGGGATTGCTGCGCGCGATGTCGAGATCGATCTTGCCGATGAGCTTGCCGGGAAGGCCGGCCGAAAGCTTCGTCCACGTCTCGCCGCCGTCGGTCGACTTGTAGATGCCGCCCTTGTCGGCCGGGCCGCCGCTCACGATGTCCCAGCCCTTGCGGAAGCCCCGGTAAATCGCCGCGTAGAGCACGCTCGGGTTCTGCCAGTCGACTTCGATGTCGCGGCCGCCGTGTTCGTTGTCGACGAACAGCGTCTTCTTCCAGGTCCTGCCGCCGTCGATCGTCTTGAAGATGCCGCGTTCGGCCGTCGGGCCGAAGGGCGACCCGAGCGCCGCCGCCCACACGATGTCGGGGTTGTTCGGATGGACGCGGATGCCGCCGATCTGGCCGCTCTCCTTCAGTCCGGCGAACTGGAAGCTCTTGCCGGCATCGGTGCTGCGGAAGACGCCGCGGCCGATGATGACGTTCGAGCGGATGGCCGCCGAACCCGTGCCCACGTAGACGTGATTGGGACTCGACGGGGCGACGTCGATCGAGCCGATCGAGCCGGTCGTGATCTGCCCGTCGCCGACGGGGAACCACGAGATGCCGGCGTCATCGGTCTTCCAGACGCCGCCGCCGGTGGCGCCGATGTAAAAGGTGTGCGGCTGCTGCCGCACGCCGGCCAGGCCGGTGACGCGGCCGCCGCGGCTGGCGCCCACGTTGCGCCAGCGCATGCCCTGATAGGCCGCCGCCGGCACGAGTGACGCTGCGGGGGACTGCGCGTGCAGTCGCGTCAGGTCGGACGTTGGGATGAGGGCGGCCAGCAGGGCCGCGGCAAGCACGAGCGAGAACGGTCGGCGCATGGCGGCAATTGTAACGCCCCTGTCCCGAATGGCACGCGGCGTGCGCACGTGCCGTGCCATTCGGGACAGGGGCGTTACATCTGCCCACCTGGACCCGACGTTCGTCCCAACGACGTCGACGCGCGCGGCCCGTCGCGGATAATGGGCGGCAGCCCCCGTGTCCAGATACCGTTTCGCCGATGTTGCGCTGGACGTCGAGCGGTTCGACGTCACGAGGAACGGCCGCCGGCTCGCCCTCGAGCCGAAAGCGATCGAGGTGCTGCGGTTCCTCGTCGAGCGCCCCGGCCGGCTCGTCACCAAGGACGAAATCCTCGACGGCGTGTGGGCCGACGTGGCCGTCACGCCGAACGCCGTGACGCGCGTCATCGCGCAGTTGCGGCGCGAGCTCGGCGACGATGCCACCGCGCCGCGCCTCATCGAGACGGTGCCCACGCGCGGGTATCGCTTCATCGCGGACGTGCGCCACGAACCCGCGTCCGACGCGTCCGACGCCGTGCCGGTGCCGCCCCCGGTCGTGGTGGCCGCGGCTCCGGCCTCCGCGCCGGCTGAGCTGCGGCCGGCGCCACGACGCCGCGCCGTCATCGCCACGCTCGTGGCGCTCGCGGCATGTGTCGGCGCCGCGCTCTGGATGGTGGCGGGACGCCGGGCGGACGCCCGGCCCGAGGCCGGCGGGCTCACCGCCATCGACGCCGGCGGCTCGGTGCTCGCCGCGACGTTTTCGCCCGACGGGCGGTGGCTGGCGGTGGTCTCCGACGGCACCGGCGATTTCGAGATCGCCGTGCGCGACCTGCGCACGGGCACCTCGCGCCCCGTCACCGCCGACGGCATGCGCAACGTGCATCCCGTGTGGTCGCCGGATTCCGCCTCGATCGCCTATCACTCGTCGCTGCGCCGCGGCATCTGGGTGATCGGCCGCGACGGCGGGGCGGCGCGCCAGGTGGCCGCCACGGGCTCCCGTCCGGCCTGGTCGCCCGATGGCGAGTGGATCGCGTTCCAGACCGACGAGTGGGTCAGCGAGTGGGCGCAGCCCGGGTCACACATCATGATCGTGCCGGCCAGCGGAGGTGAGGCGCGCCCGCTCACGCGGGCCGGCGATCCGCCCGGCGGCCACTGGCAGCCGCTGTGGTCGCCCGACGGCACGCAGATCTACTTCGCGTCCTCGCGCAACGGGCCCATCGACTTCTGGTCCGTGCGTGTGCGCGACGGCCTGCTGACCAAGCGCGCCGACAGCTGGACCTATCACGTGCGGCAGTTGACGCCGGGCCCCACGGGCGTGTCGGCGTGGGTGGTCGAGTGGCCCCTGGCCGGCAACCGCCTGGTCCGCGTCGGCGTCGGCGACCAGGCCACGGGAGCACCGCTCGCCGCCGACGTCGTCATTCCGTCGCTGCCGGAGGCCGCGCGCGCGGTCTCGATCGCGCCGGGCGGACGGCTGGCGGCCCTCGTGCTCATCCGGCCTCGCCAGCACATCTGGACCGTGCCGGTGACGAGCGCCGGCGCACCCGCCGGCGCCCCTCGACAGCTCCGTCCCGGCGGGCACCCGGCCATCTCGCCCGACGGCCGTCGCATCGCCTACGACACGGGCGCCGAGATCCGCGTGATGGACGTCGACGGCGCCAACGACCGGTCCGTCCTCTCCGGCGGGCGCCGCGTGTTGTATCCCACATGGCAGAGCAACCGGCGGCTCTTCGCCATGCGCCGCATCGGACTCTCGCCGTATCTGGTCGAGGCGGACCTCGAGACCGGCGTCGTCACCGAGCGGCTGCCGCTGCCCGAAGCCGCCACGTTCCCCCGGGTCGCCCCGGACGGCGACACGGTGGTGGCCACGCTCGGGGAGCCGCTCAACACGGTGGGCCGCGGGTCGCTGTCGCGCGGCACGTTCGGCGTCTGGCCGCTCTTCGACGGCTACGCGTTTCCGGTGTGGTCGCCCGACGGCCGGCAGCTCGCGCTCGAGAAGAAGGAAGGCGCGCACATGCCGATGTATCTCGGCGAGGTCGCGACCGGCACGGCGCGCCGTGTGTCGCCAGCCATCGGCCAGTTCTGGCCGGGAGCCTTCTCGCCGGATGGCCGGCGCGTGGCGCTCTCCACGCTCGGTGACCGCGGGGTGTGGAACATCGAGACGCTCGACCCGGCGACCGGGGCGCGCACGCCGGTCATCACGGAAACCGACCCGGAAGTGACCACGCGGTATCCGTCGTGGTCGCCGCGCGGCGACCTCATCGCCTACGACCGGACGGACGTCCGCGGCACCTTGTATCTGGTCGAGCTGCCGCCGGCGACCCGCACGCGGTAGCGAATTCCGGCCGGTTTCGGCCTCATCACCACTTCCACATCATTTCCGCGCGGCTGCCGTCGCCCCGCGTCACGACGCGGCGGGGCGGCGCGGCGCACCGTGGGGCACCATGGCCCACGGCACCGCGCTCTGTCTGCTCGTCGCACTCGCGTCCGTCACCGCCGCCCCGCGCGTCGGCGCCGCGGGACGCGGCGTGTCGCTCACCCGCACCGGCGGCGGGCTCTGGACGGCGCCCGTGCACGCGGACCCCGCAGGGCGCCCCTGGCACTTCCTGATCGATACCGGCAGCTCCCACACGGTGCTGGCCGATGCGGCGGCGCGGCGCGCCGGACTCGTCGTGATGCCGGGCCGGCGGCTGCTCACACCCGCCGGTATGGTCGAGGTGGGCGAGGCGATTCTGCCGGCGCTCCACCTCGGCGAGCGGGTGCGGCGGGCGTTCCCCGTGGTGGTGGCCGACCTCGCGGCACTGGGCCGCGACCCCGAGATCGACGGCATCCTCGGCATGGACGCGCTCGGCGGCGACCGCGTGCTGATCGACCTCGCCGCGGGGCTGCTCACCTTCGTGGCCGCGGATGACGCACGCGGCGTGCGCGGCGTGCGCGTACCGGTCCGCGAGACCGGCGGCCGGTTCGTGATCGAGGCGCGGGTCGATGGCCGGCCACGCCAGCTCGTGCTCGATACCGGTGCCGAAGCCGTCGTGGTCTTCGACCCTGAGGTGCGCGGCGAGGCCGTGACACTCGGCACCGCCGGTGGCGGCGTGGCCGCACGCGCGGGACGCGCGCAGCTCTCGCTGGCCGGGCTGCCGCTCGGCGCCGTGCCCACGGTGCGGCTGGTGTCGGCCTCGCAGCCACGGACGGGCGACGGGCTGCTGCCGGCCACCCTCTTCACATCCATCTTCATCGACCCGCCGGCCGGCGAAGTGCGACTCGTGCCGCGGCGCTGAGGTCGACCGGGAAGTCCGTCGTCTGGAAGAACTTTGTTCTCCGGTTCGGCGCGGCAATGGCCCCGCTGGCCTCGCAGAATGTCCGGTCGCGCGAGGATTGCCGGGCCCTTGGTTCGTGACGCGCTGCGCGCGCGTGCCGCCGTCTGGCCCGTGGATTGCTATCAAAGCTGCCGCCGAGGCAGCGTCACGGCGTTTCGAACCAGCGATGCACGGGGGTGCGTGAAGACACGCACGGCCTCGCAGGGGCGGAACGCGGTGCTCGGCGCGCACTGCTCGTCACCCCGGCCGGAAACTGTCCATGACACCACCCATCACCGGGCGGGACGCGCTGCTGCCCGCGCCGCCGCCAACCGCCGCTGCATCCGACGCGCCGCTGCCGCTCGTCCCCCTTCAGGCGGGCATGCTGCTGCACGCCGTCCGCGCCCCCGGGTCGGGCGTGGACATCGAACAGATCGTCCTCCGCACGCGCGAGCGCCTGCGCGCCGCCGACCTGCACGCGGCGTGGCGCGCCGTCGTGTTCGCCGAGCCGATGCTCCGCACGGCCTTCACGTGGACGGCCGACGGGCGCCCGGTGCAGCAGGCGGCGCCGGACGTCACGCTCGACTGGACGGTCGAGTCGTGGCGCGACGTCGCCCCTGCCGACGTGGCGCCGCGCCTGGCCGCGTGGCTCGCCGCCGATCGCCGGCGTCCGCTGCCCCTCGACCAGGCCCCGGTGATGCGCTGGACGCTCCTGCAGGAGGCCGGCGGCGACGACATCCTCATCTGGACGTTCCATCACGCCCTGCTCGACGGCCGTTCGTTCCCGCTCGTGCTCGATGACGTCTTCGCGCGCTACGACCATGCGGCGGCTCCGCGCGCCGTCGAACCGCGCGGCGCCTTCGGCGACGTCGTGCGGGCGCTGGCCGCGACCGACTGGTCCGCGGCCGATCGCTTCTGGCACGCCACGCTTGCCGGTGTGACCTCGCCCACGCGGCTCGCCCTCGCCGCGCCGGCACCGGCGGCGCCACCGGCGACGCGCGTGCACGACGAGATCGCGCGCCGGCTCGAAGCCGCGGAAACAGCGGCGCTCGAGTCGTTTGCCGCCGCGCAGGGCGTCACCATGCACACGCTCGTGCAGGCCGCCTGGGCGCTCCTGCTGCACCACTACAGTCACGAGCACGACGTCATGTTCGGCGTGACCCGCGCCGGCCGTCATCTGCCGGTGCCCGGCGTCGAGCGGATGCTCGGCCTGCTCATCAACACCTTGCCGCTGCGGGTGGCGATCGACCGCGCGCAGCCGCTCGAAGTGTTTCTCGCCGATGTGCGCCGCGCCTGGCGCGCTCAGCGGCCCTGGGCGCACACGCCGCTGACGCGCGTGCAGGCGGCGAGTGCCGTGCCCGCGGGCCAGCCGCTCTTCGACACGCTCGTCGTCTACGAACACCGGGCGATCGACGAGGTGATGCGATCGCGCGGCGGCGCCTGGGCGTCGCGCCGTGTCGCGTATCACGGCCAGACCAATATCGGTGTCACGCTCACGGCCTACGGTGGCGAGCGGTTGTCGCTGCACCTCGGCTTCTATCACGACCGCCTCGAGCCGGGCGTGGCCGCGCGGATGCTGGCCGGGCTGCGCACGCTGCTGCTCGCGATGCCGCTGGCGGCCGCCCTCCCGATCGGCCGCCTGCCGCTGCATACCGCCGACGAGCGCCGGGCCCTCCTCGCGCACGGCAACGACACCGACGTGGACTACGGCCCCGCCGGGCTCCTGCAGCACACGTTCGAAGCCGCGGCCGCGCGCACGCCCGATGCGGTGGCGGTCGTCGCCGGCGAGGGCACGCTCACGTACGCGGCGCTCGACCGCCGCGCCAATCAGCTCGCGCACCACCTGCGCGGCCTCGGCCTGCAGCCCCGCGAGCGCGTCGCCGTCTGTCTCGAGCGATCGCTCGACATGGTCGTGACGCTCCTGGCGGTGCTCAAGGCGGGCGCCGCCTACGTGCCGATCGACCCCGACTATCCGGCCGACCGTGTGGCCTTCATGCTGGCGGATGCCGGCGCCACGGTGGTCGTGACGCACCTCGAGGTGGCCGCGCGCCTGCACACCGACGCCATCGTGCTGGCGCTCGACGAGGCCGGCGAGGCCCTCGACGAGCGGCCGGCCACGCCGCCGGTCGCATCGATCGGGCCCGACGACCCGGCCTACATGATCTACACGTCGGGCTCGACCGGGCGGCCCAAGGGCGCCATCAACACCCATCGCGGCATCGTGAACCGCCTGCGCTGGATGCAGGCCTTCTATCAGCTCACGCCGGCCGACGCGGTGCTGCAGAAGACGCCGTTCAGTTTCGATGTCTCGGTGTGGGAGTTCTTCTGGCCGCTCGGGGAAGGCGCCCGGCTCGTCGTGGCCGCGCCAGACAGCCATCGCGATCCCGATGCCCTCGTGGCCGCCGTCACGACGCACCAGGTGACCGTGCTGCACTTCGTGCCGTCGATGCTGCGTGTGTTCCTCCAGGCGCGCCATGTGGCGACGTGCACCTCGGTGCGCGAGATCATCTGCAGCGGGGAAGCCCTGGCGCCCGACCTGGTGGATGCCTGCCATCGCGTGCTCCCGGCGACGCTCCGCAATCTCTACGGGCCCACCGAAGCCGCGGTGGACGTGACGCACTGGACGTGTCCCCGCGAAGCGCCCACGACGCGCGTGCCGATTGGCTACGCCGCGCCCAACACGCGTTGTTACGTGCTCGACGACGCGCTCGAACCGGTGCCGGCTGGCGTCTCCGGTGAGCTGTATCTCGGCGGCGTGCAGGTGGGGACCGGCTATCACGGCCGTCCGGATCTCACCGCCGCGCGGTTCCTGTCCGATCCGTTCGCGGCTGTGCCGGACGCGCGTCTGTACCGCACCGGCGACATCTGCCGCCGCCTGCCCGACGGCGCCCTCGAGTACCTCGGCCGCACCGACCACCAGGTGAAGGTGCGCGGGTTCCGCATCGAACTCGGCGAGATCGAAGCGGCGCTCGCCGCGCAGCCGGGTGTGACCGACGCCGTGGTCGTGGCGCGCCAGGACGTGCCCGGCGATCCGCAGCTCGTGGCGTACGTGACCGGCCCGGCGGCCGTCGACAGCCTGCGCCGGGCGCTCGCCGCGGCGCTGCCCGACTACATGGTGCCGCAGCACATCGTGGCGCTCGCCGCGCTGCCGCTCAGCCCGAACGGCAAACTCGATCGGGCGCGTCTGCCCAGGCCGGCGGCCGGCGGCGGCGAGGCGGCCCGGCGCGTCGCGCCGGCCACCGACCTCGAGCGGCGTATCGCGGCGATCTGGTGCGAGGTGCTCGGCGTGGACGCGGTCGGCGTCACGGTGAGTTTCTTCGAGGCCGGCGGCCACTCGCTGTCGCTCATGCAGGTGCACCGGCGGCTCTGCGACGCGCTCGGCCTCGACGTGCCGATCGTCATGTTGTTCCGGCTGCCCACCGTGCGCGCCCTGGCCGCGGAGCTGGCGCGCGCGACCGATGCGCCGCTCGCCGTGGCTGCGGCCGCGCCAGCCGATCGCGCCGCCCGCCAGCGCGACCACGCGGCCCGCATGCGCGCCGCGCGGGGCACGGCCCGATGAGCGCCGGATTGGACGCCTCCGACCTGCCCGAAGGACTCGCGGACGCGATTGCCGTCGTCGGCATGGCCGGACGGTTTCCCGGCGCGGCGGACCTCACCACGTTCTGGCGCAACCTCCGCGAGGGGCGTGAGTCGATCCAGTGGTTCACGCCGGAGGAACTCGTGGCGGCCGGCGTGCCGCCCGGGCTCGTCGAGGATCCCGACTACGTGCGCGCCAAGGGCGTCATCGACGACGCCGACACCTTCGACGCGGCGTTCTTCGGCTACCTGCCGGGCGACGTCGAGATCATGGACCCGCAGCACCGGTTGTTCCTCGAATGTGCGTGGGCCGCGCTCGAAGACGCCGGCTACGATCCGCTCGCCGCGCCGGGGCTCGTCGGTGTCTTCGGCGGCATGAGCCAGTCCACCTACCTGCCGCTCCTGCGCGCGGCGGATCCCGAGGGCACGCGTTACGGGGCGTACCCGCTGAGGCTCGGCACCGACAAGGACTACCTGACCACGCGCGTCAGCTACAAGCTGAACCTGCGCGGGCCCAGCATGAACGTGCAGACGGCGTGTTCCACCTCGCTCGTCGCCGTGTGCCAGGCCTGTCAGAGCCTGCTCGCCTACCAGAGCGACATGGCGCTCGCCGGCGGCGTGGCCGTGGGCGTGCCGCTGCGCGCCGGGCATCACTATCACGAGGGCGGCATCTTCTCGCCGGATGGCCACTGCCGGCCCTTCGACGCGCAGGCGCAGGGCACGGTGAACGGCGACGGCGTGGGCCTCGTGGTGCTGAAGCGCCTCGCCGATGCGATCGCCGACGGCGATACGATCCGCGCTGTCATCCGCGGCAGCGCCCTCAACAACGACGGCGCCGCGAAGATGAGTTTTCCGGCGCCGAGTCCGGAAGGGCAGGCGGACGCGATTGCCACCGCGCTTGCCGTCGCCAACGTGCCGGCCGACTCGATTGGTTATGTCGAAGCGCACGGCACCGGCACGCCGCTCGGCGATCCGATCGAGATCGCCGGGCTCACGCAGGCCTTCCGCGCCGGCACCGACCGCACCGGGTTCTGCGCGATCGGCTCGGTGAAGGGGAACATCGGCCACACCGACACGGCCGCGGGCGTGGCCGGGCTCATCAAGACCGTGCTCGCGCTCGAACATCGCGAGGTGCCGCCGACGCTGCATTTCAGCGCGCCGAACGCCGCCATCAACTTCGCGGCCACGCCCTTCGTCGTGGCGGCGGAACGCCGCGACTGGCCCGCGGGCCCGACGCCGCGACGGGCCGGGGTGAGTGCCTTCGGCCTCGGCGGCACGAACGCCCATGTCGTGCTCGAGGAAGCGCCAGACCGGCCGCGCGAAGGCGCCGACGCCGCGAGCACCCTCCTTGTCGTGTCCGCGAAGACGCCGACGGCCCTCGATGCCGCCACGACGCGACTCGCCGATGCGCTCGAGGCGTCGCCCGAGCGGCCGCTTCGTGATGTCGCACGCACCCTGCGCGCCGGACGTCACCCGTTCGCCTGGCGGCGCGCCGTCGTCGCGGCGAATACCGGCGAGGCGGTGCGCGCGCTGCGCAGCGCCGATCCGCGCGTGGCGCCGGCGCTCGAAGCCAGCACGGCGCCGGCCGCATTCATGTTCCCCGGCGGCGGCGCGCAGTACGTGGGCATGGCCCGCGGCCTCACTGCCCACGCTCCGGTGTTCCGCGAGACGCTGGTCCAGTGCCTGGGACTCGTGACCGATCGCGACCTGGCGTCGGCGGTCTGGCCGGCCGCGAATGACGCGGCCGCGGCGGCACGCCTCGAAGCGCCGTCGTGGGGACTACCGGCCCTCTTCGCGGTGGAATACGCGCTGGCGCGTCAGTGGATGGCGTGGGGCGTCGAGCCGGCCGCCCTCATCGGTCACAGCATGGGTGAATACACGGCGGCGTGTCTGGCCGGCGTGATGACGGTCCCGGATGCGCTGCGCCTCGTGCAACTGCGCGGCACTCTCTTCGAGACGCTGCCGGAGGGCGGCATGCTCGCCGTGCCGCTGCCGGAAGCCGACGTGCGGGCCCGGCTGCCGCGTGCGCTCGCGATTGCCGCGGTCAACGCCGAGGCGTCCACGGTTGTGGCCGGCGCTCCCGGCGCGCTCGCGGACTTCGCCCGTGCCCTCGACGCCGACGACATCGAGTGCCGGCGCCTGCGCATCGCCGTGGCGGCGCATTCGCCGATGGTGGATGCGATCCTCGACCCGTTCCGGGCCTTCCTCGAGACTATTCCGCTCGCGGCGCCGGCGCGTCCCGTGCTCTCGAATCTCACGGGCACGTGGCTGACCGCCGCCGAGGCACAGTCGCCTGACTACTGGGTGCGCCACCTGCGCGAGACGGTGCGGTTCCAGGCCGGCCTCGACGCGCTGCTCGCCGAGGGCGATCGCACGCTCGTCGAGGCGGGGCCGGGCCAGGCGCTCAGCACCTTCGCGCGCCAGCATGCGCGCGTGACCGACGCGCGCGGCGTCGTGCCGTCGATGCGCGTGCCGGCCGACACGGCCGACGACCTCGCCGTGCTGCTGCAGGCCGCCGGCCGCGTGTGGAGCCGTGGCGTGCCGCTCGACTGGGCGGCGCTGCCCGACACCTCCGGCGCCCGTAGAACCTCGCTCCCGTCGTATCCGTTCGAACGCCAGCGCTACTTCCCCGAGCGGCCCGCTGTTGCAGCAGCGGCCGTCGCGCCCGTGTCCGTGCCCGCCCGTCAGGACGTCCCCGTGATGCCCACTCCGCCTCCCGCGTCCGTGTCTTCGCCGGTGCCCCCGCCGCGCGTCGATGAGATTGCCCGCCGCCTGACGGCGCTCTTCCAGACGCTCAGCGGCATGCCGGCTGGCACGATCCGCCGCGACGTCGCGTTTCTCGAGATGGGCTTCGACTCGCTCTTCCTCACGCAGGCGACGCTGCGTATCAAGGGCGAGTTCAAGGTGCGCGTCACGTTCCGACAGCTCTTCGAGGACGCCCCGACCATCGACGCCCTGGCCCGCTTCATCGACGGGAAGCTGCCGCCGGCGCCGGTCGGGTCGCCAGCCGCCGTGGCGCCCACCGTGACCGCGCCACCGTCCGCGGTGCTCGTGGCCCCCACCGCCTCCGCGTTCGCGCCCGCGCCAGCGGCGATGCTGCCCGCGACGGCCAGCGCCCTCGAACGTGTGGTGCAGGTACAACTGCGGCTCATGGCGGAGCAACTCCGGCTGCTCGGCGGCGCACCCGTGCCGGCGTCGCCGGCTCTCGCGCCGGCCTCCGCGCCTGCCGTGCCCGTGGCGGCCACCGCGCCGACCCCGGCCGTGACAGCGCCCGCCGCCTCGACCGGCGCCTCACCGGCCGCGCCGCCGCAGTTCGGGCCCTTCCGCGGCATCGATCAGTCGGCACACGGCCTCACGCCGGTGCAGCAGCGCGGCCTCGACGATCTCATCGCCCGTTACACCGCGAAGACGGCGGCGTCGAAGGCGCTCACCGCCGCGCAGCGCGGCGTGCTGGCCGATCCGCGCGCGGTCGGCGGCTTCCGTAAGGTCTGGAAGGAGATCGTCTACCAGATTGCGACCGACTGGTCGCAGGGCACGAAGGTCCGCGACATCGATGGCAACGAGTACCTCGACCTCACGTCCGGCTTCGGCGTGAACCTCTTCGGCCACGGCGTGCCGTGGGTGACCGATGCGGTGCGCGCGCAGCTCGATCGCGGCATCGAACTCGGCACGCTCTCACCGCTCGCGAAGGAGGCCGCGGACCTCATCCGCGAGATCACGGGCATGGAGCGCGTGACCTTCGCCAACACCGGCTCCGAAGCGCTCTCGGGCGCCATCCGCGCCGTGCGCACCGCCACGGGACGCGAGTGGATCGCTGTCTTCGACGACGAGTACCACGGCATGTCGGAAGAAGTGCTCGTGAAGCCGGCGAGCCGCGCCGACCGCTACCGCGCCGCTGCGGCGGCACCCGGCATCCCCGACCACTTCGTGGACAAGGTGATCGTGCTGCACTGGAACGATCCGGGAAGCCTCGACGTGCTGCGCGAGCGGGCCGGCGACGTCGCCGGCGTGATCGTGGAGCCGGTGCAGGGGCGGCATCCCGACTTCCAGCCGATCGAGCAGCTCCGCGAACTGCGTCGCCTGACGCGCGACCTCGATATCCCGCTCATCTACGACGAGATGATCACCGGCTTCCGCCTGCATCCGCGTGGCGCGCAGGGCTACCTCGGCGTGGACTGCGACGTCGCCTGCTACGGCAAGATCATGAGCGGCGGCCTGCCGATTGCGGCGATTGCCGGCGCCGCGCCGTACCTCGACGCCTTCGACGGCGGCCCGTGGCAGTTCGGCGACGACTCGTTCCCCGAAGGCGGCGTCACCTTCTTCGGCGGCACCTTCACGCGCAATGCACTCTGCCTGGCGGCGGCGGTGGCGTCCCTGCGCCAGGTGCGCGACGCCGGGCCGGCGCTGTACGACCAGTTGAATGCAAAGGCCGGGCAGTTCGCCGCGGATGTCGAGGCGACGTTCCGCCGCCACGACGCGCCGATGCATCTCGAGCACTGCGCCTCGATCTGCAGCATCAGCTTCACTGACGCGAACCCGCTCGCGCGGCTGCTCTTCCACTACCTGCGCCTGCACGGCATCCACGTGTGGGACCGGCCGTTCTTCGTCTCGACCGCGCACACCGAGGCCGAACTGCGGCAGGTGGTCGAGGCGCTCGACACGAGCCTCGTCGAGATGCGACGGGCCGGCTTCTTCGGCGCCCCGGCGCCGGACGGCCCCGCCGGCGGTGCGACCGACGACGGCCTCGTGCCGTTCACCGAACCGCAGATGGAGGTGTGGCTCGGCTCGCACCTGTCGCCGGTGGCCTCGGCCGCGTTCAACGAAGTGGTCGCCAAGGAGATCGGCGGCACGCTCGATCTCGCCGCCCTTCAAGGCGCGGTGAACGACCTCTCGGCGCGACACGAGTCGCTGCGCATGTCGGTGTCGTCCACGCCGCCGGGATTCCGCGTGGCGGCGTCGCTGCCGCTCGTGGTCGAGGTATTCGATCACACGCAGGCGGCGGACCCGACGGCCGCGCGCGAGGACGTGCTGCGCCGGGTCAACCGCGAGCCGTTCGACTTCGCGCGCGGTCCGCTCTGGCGTGTGGCCCTCATCCGCGAAGGCGGGTGTGACGTGCTCGTCATCGCCATCCATCACCTCATCTGCGATGGCTGGTCGTTCGGGGTGCTGCTGCGCGAAATCGAGGCGTGTTACGAGGCGCGGCGCGCCGGGCGTCCCGACGGGCTGCCGCCGGCGATGCCGGCCTCCGCGTATGCGCGCGCACTGGCGGAGCGGGCCGGCGACGACGAGGCGCGGGAAACGGCAGCGTGGTGGCTCGCGCAGTACGCCACGGTGCCCGAGCCGCTGAACCTGCCGGTGGATCGGCCGCGTCCGGCCGTGGCGACGTTCAACGGCCGCCGCCTCGTCGTGACGTTCGACACCGATCTGGCGGATCGCGTGCGGCGGTTTGCCACGGCGCACCGCACCACGCCGTTCTCGACGCTGCTGGCCGTCTTCCAGGTGCTCGTCTCGCGCCTGAGCGGCCAGGGCGACTTCGTGGTCGGCATCCCGATGGCCGGGCAGGCGCTCGTGGACGCCCGGAGCCTGATCGCACACTGCGTGAACTTCATCGCCGTGCGCTGCGCGGTGGATCCGGCCACGCCGTTTGCGCGCCACGTCGCCGCCGTGACCTCGCACGCGCTCGACCTCAACGACCACCAGCAGTACACCTACCTGAGCCTGCTGCACGCGCTGCGGCTGCCGCGGTCGCTCTCGCGCGATCCGCTCGTGTCCGTGAGCTTCACCCTCGAGCCCTCGTTCGCCGACCCGACATTCGCGGGGCTGCCGTCCACCGTGCTCTCGGTGCCGCGCGAGACGTCCCGCCGCGACCTGCACGTGAACGTGATGGAGACGCCGGCCGGCCTCGCGGTCGAAGCCGACTACAACGCCGACATCCTCGACGCCTCCACCGTCGAACACTGGCTCGAGGCGTTCCGCACGTGCCTCGCGGCGGCCCTGGCCGATCCGGCGCAGCCGGTGGGCACGCTGCCGCTCGTCTCGCCGGCGGAGTTCGCGCGCCTCACCGCACCGCCCGTGGCGCCGCAGCCGCTGCGCTTCGATCCGGCCGTGCCGCTCGCGCAGATCTTCGAGGGGCAGGCGGCGGCGACTCCGCACGCGCCTGCCGTCACCTGTGACGGCCGCACGTGGACCTACGCCCAGCTCAACGCGGCGGCCAATCGCGTGGCGGCCGCGCTGACGGCGCGTGGCGTCGGCCGCGGCTCGCTCGTGGGTGTCTGCCTCGAACGCGGCGCGGCGCTGCTGCCGTCGCTCCTCGGCGTGCTCAAGGCCGGCGGCGCGTATCTGCCGATCGACCTCGCCTATCCGCCCGAGCGGCTGGCGTTCATGCTGCGCGATGCCGGTGCGCCGGTGCTGCTCACGCAGGCCGCGGTGGCCGGCCGCGTGCCGGCCAGCGTGGCCACGCTCGTGCTCGTGGACGAGGTGCTCGACGCGGCGGGTGGGCACGAGAATCCGCCGGCCGTGGCGGGACCGGACGACCTGGCCTACGTCATCTATACCTCCGGGACCTCGGGCACACCGAAGGGGTCGATGGTCACGCATCGTCACGTCGTGAGCCTCATGGCCGGCGCGGCGCCGCTCTTCACCTTCGGCGCCACGGACGTGTGGACGCTCTTCCACTCCTACGCCTTCGACTTCTCGGTGTGGGAGATGTGGGGCGCGCTGCTGTACGGCGGCCGCGTGGTGGTCGTGCCGCAGGCGGTGAGCCGTTCGCCCGAAGCGTTCTACGACCTGCTGGTGCGCGAGCGTGTCACGGTGCTCAGCCAGACGCCGTCGGCGTTCAGGCAGGTGATGGCCGTCGACGAGGCGCAGCGCGGCACGCTGGCCCTCCGCTACGTCGTCTTCGGTGGGGAAGCCCTCGACATGCCTGGCCTCGCCGCCTGGTTCGATCGACACGGCGAGTCGTCGCCCACGCTCGTGAACGGGTACGGCATCACCGAGACGACGGTGTTCGTGACCTTCCACACGGTGACGCGCGCCGACACGGCACATCAGGGCGCCGGCGTCATCGGCGCTCCGATGCCGCTCTGGCAGGTCTACCTGCTCGACGAGCGGATGCAGCCGGTGCCCGTGGGAGCGCGCGGCGAGATCTATGTCGGCGGCGCCGGCGTGACGGCGGGGTATCTCAACCGCGACGACCTGACACGCGCACGTTTCGTGCCGAATCCGTTCGGCGCAGGCACCCTCTACAAGTCGGGCGACGGCGCGCGCTATCTCGCAAACGGCGAGCTCGAGTATCTCGGGCGGCTGGACCTGCAGGTCAAGGTTCGCGGCTTCCGCGTGGAACTCGGCGAAATCGAAGCGGTGCTGGCGCGGCAGGCGCGCGTGGCCGGCTGCCGCGTGCTGGCGCGGCCCGGCGCGGGCGGCGCCACGGACCTCAGGCTCGTGGCGTACGTGCAGTCCGCTGGCGCGCCGCCTGATCCGGCGGAGCTGCAGGCACACCTGCGGCAGTCGGTGCCCGAGTACATGGTGCCGGGCGTGTTCGTGGCGGTGGACCAGTTTCCGCTCACCGCCAACGGCAAGCTCGACGAGCGGGCGTTGCCGGATCCGGACCGCGCGCGCCTCGTGAGCGCCGGCATGCCGGAGCGCGCCGAGTCGCCCGTCGAAGCGCGCCTCGGGCGCCTCTGGGCGGCTCTGCTCGACGTGCCCGCGGTGCGCCGCACGGATGACTTCTTCGATCTCGGCGGGCACTCGCTGCTGGCTATTCAGCTCGTACACCAGGTGAGCGAGACCTTCGGCGTGAAGCTCGCGCCGGTGGTGCTCTTCGAGCACTCGCGGCTCGACCAGCTGGCGGCCGCGATCGAGGCGGCGCTGCCGGCGCCGCCCGCACCCGCCGCCCGGATCCCGCAGCCGACTGCGGACGGGACGGTGTCGCGGTCCGCGGCGGCCGTCACGCCGCCGGCGGCGTCCACACCGCTCCTCGCCAGAATGAGCGCGGGCGGTCCCGGAGCGCCGTTCTTCTGGGTGCACGGCGTGGGCGGGGAGATCTACAGCTACATGCAGGTCACGAAGCACCTGGCGGCAGCGCGGCCGGTCTACGGGTTCGCCGCCGACTGGACGCAGGCGTTCGCGCCGGCCGATCGCACCATCGAGCGGATCGCCGCGGCCTACACGCGCGAGCTGGTCGCGCTCCGGCCCGAGGGACCTTATCACCTCGGCGGCTACTGTTCGGCCGCGGTGATCGTGCTCGAGATCGCGCGGCAGCTCGAAGCGCAGGGCCGCGAGGTGGGCGCGTTCACGGTGCTCGACTACGCGATTGCCGCCGGCGAGGCGCCGGCGCCCGCGCCACTGCTGATGGCGTTTGCGAAGAACCTGCCGCGCTGGATTGGCGACGACGCCCTTCCCACGGGTGTCGGCGGGCTCGCCAGCCGCGTGCGCAGCAAGGTGCGACGCCTCACGCCGTGGCGCGACGAGGACGACCGTGCCGAGCGGCCGCGCGACATCCGCGACGAACTCGGGCTGTGGCGGTTTCCGGACTCGCAGGTCGCGATGCTGCGCCTCCACCTCGACGTGCTGCGCGCCTACGTGCCGAAGCCGTTCGGCGGGCGGGCCACGCTCATCCTGCCGCGCACCGGACCGCTGCTCGGCCCCTTCCCCGAGGCGAACGACTACGGCTGGAAGGCGATTGCCCGCGGCGGCGTGGACATCCACACCGTGCCGGGTTCCCACAGCACGTTCCTGAACGAGCCGTTCGCCGCCGCGATTGCCGCGCACATCGAGGCGAACATCCGCGAGGCGGACGCGCGCCTCGGTGACCTCGTGGGCGCAGGCGGGACGTCCGGCGCCGCCCTGAGGAGGGTCTGACCCCGGGCGCTAGAGGCGGGCGGCGCGCATCACGGCCACGACGATGCGCCAGACGGCGACGAGCCCCGGCAGACCGTCGCGCACGAGCGAGGGCAGGCTGCGCCAGTTGAGCCGCAGGTCCACGTGCGCGAACGCATTCAGCAGCGTGAGCGACGGCGGCGGCGCCGCCGGCACACCACGGCTCATCGCGATGCTCTCGATGAAGGGCGTCTTCTGATCGGTGAAGCTGTGGATCAGGATGAGCTGCGCGCGGATGCCGTGCGCGGTGTGCACGGGCGACAGGCGCTGCACCCAGGCGTCCACGAACGGCGCGGCGGCGGCGTAGAGGGCGTCGAAGCGGTCGGGATCGCGGTTCTCGATGAGCGCGAAGGCGGCGCGTTCCGCCTCGCTGCACGCGCCCACGTCGACCGCGGCGGCAGGGTCGGCCACCCGTCGCACGACGGTGTCTTCGAGCACACGCGCCGTGGGCGACGGCGGAATCATCGCCAGATTGCCGCGCAGGAACTTCCAGCGGTCGTCGCCCACCGTGGGCACGGGCAGGCGGCCGTGATACCCGAAGCCGTCGTAGGCGCCGGTCAGCACGTACTTGAACGTGCGCTTCAGATCGAAGTACCCGCCGAAGATCACGGCGAACGTCACGGTCTCCTTGAGCGGCGGCTGGGCGAGGCCGATGAGCGTCGGCGCCGCGCCGAAGCTGAACGCCATCACGCCCACCCGGTGGACGTCGATGTCCGGATGAGCGCCGAGGCCGGCGACGACGGCTTCGAGGTCTGCCTGATCGCCGGTGCCGAGGCGGTACTGCCGCATGTCATCGAACTCCGGCGCGACCACGACGAACCCGGCGCGCGCGAGGCGGCGGCAGAGCGCCTGCAGGCGCGGATCGGCGGCGCCTTCGTGAGTGAAGCCGTGTGTGACCACGATCGCCGGAGACCGCGAGCCGCCGCGCCTCGCCACGGCGTAACACTCGTAAGAGACGACGCGTCCGTGGTGCGCGACCGTGTGCTGCGTCACGGTGACGGGCGTCGCCCGCCCCGTCAGCCAGCGCGCCCGGTCCCCGGCCACGAGCTCGAGCGTGAAGGCCGCGGCGCGCCAGCCGTGGCGCAGTCGCTCACGCATGCGCCGGCCGCGGCAGGCGGCTCGCGTGCGCGTGCACCTTCTCGAAGGCCTGCGCGTACTGCTCGATGAGGGCCGGCTCGGCCCACGGGAAGGTCGGCAGACGCAGCATGTTGCGCTGCACGGCGGCGCTCATCGGCAGGTCGGGTGGCTGCCAGTCGGCGTGGTCCCCCGGCGCGAGGCGCGCCACCCCGCGCCAGTGGCCTTCGGTGAAGAACGGCTGCTGATGTACCAGCGGATACCGCGGCCCCGTGACCTCGCAGCCTTCGGCGGCCAGGGCCGCGATGAGGGATTCGACCGGCAGGCCGTCGAAGTGCGCCGGGTCGTAGCGCACGAGATGTTCGAAGTAGACGCGCGTCGTGCCGGGCGGCGAGGGGAACGTCTCGAAGCCGAGCGGCGCGAGGCGCGCGCCCAGAGCCTCGATGCTGGCCGCCCGCCGGGCGTTGTGGCGATCGAGCTTGGCGAGCTGCGTGCGGCCGACGGCCGCCGAGAGCGGCGCCATGCGGGTCTTGATGCCGAAGCTCGTGGCCGCGAAGCGCCGTGCGGGCGTCGTGAGCTCGTAGATCCGCACGATGTCACCCAGGCAGATCGCCCGTTCCATGTAGGTGTCGTTGTCGGTGAGGAACACGCCGCCTTCGCCGGCGGCCGCGAGCTTCGACGTCTGCAGGCTGAAGACGCTGATGTCGCCGAAGCGGCCGCACGGCACGCCGCCGCTTACGGCGCCGAGCGCGTGCGACGCGTCTTCGATGACGGCGAGGCCATGCCGCCGGGCGATCTCGAGCAGCGCGTCCACCTTCGCCGGCAGGCCCCAGAGGTGCACGAGCACCATGGCGCGCGTGCGCGGCGTGATGCGGCGTTCCACGTCGGCCGGATCGAGCGCGAAGCGTTCGCCCTCGATCTCGCAGAAGACCGGCACCGCGCCGACCCAGAGCATCGGCACCACCGACGCCCAGAAGGTCGCCGAGGGCACGAGGACCTCGTCGCCTGGCGCCAGGTCCAGCGCGTGGAACGCGGCCAGCAGGCCGAGCGTGCCGTTGGCGTGCGCGAGCGCGTGGCGGCAGCCGAGGCGGGTGCGGAAGTCGTCTTCGAGGTGGCGCGTCACCACGTGGTTCGAGAGATCGCCGTGGCGCATCACCTCGAGCACGGCGGCTTCGTCGTCGGCCTCGAGCACCGGCCAGCGGTTGGCGGCGTGCTGGTCGAGCGTGACGGCGGGCGGGCCGCCGAGCAGGGCAGGGTGCGGGTGGGTCATAACCGTCTCCACTGCGCGGAGGCGCGCGGCGCGTCCGGCAGGTGCGTGTGTGTCAGCAGGTCCTCGGTGACCGACACCTGGTGCCAGTACCGCGCCAGGTCGCGTTCGGCAAGTCCGGTGTCGCCATCGTGGATCTCGAGGGCGATGCGCTCGAGGGCGTCGGCATGCTCGCCGTCGGCGCCGAAGCCGCCGCGCGGCACCCACTGCGCGATGTTGGTGCGCCGGCGCAGGTAGTCGTCGAGCGAGGCGCAGTGCTCGTGGGCGGCCGCCCAGGCAGCTGACACCACCGGCTCGGCGAGTGTCGGGAACGTCGTGGTGACGCGGGGGGCGACGTCGTGCCCTGCGGCGCGCGGCAGCGGCGCACGGTGGCGTGGAGACACGCGCTGGGCCACCAGGTCGCGCACCTCGGCGGCGAGCCCGAGGCAGCCGCTCAGCTTGCCGCCGTACACACTGACCCAGGGCTCCGAGCCGTCGAGGTGCAGGCGGTGATGGCGGGTCAGCGCCTGCGACGCGTTCGGCGCCGTCGCGTCACGCCGTACCGCCACCGGCCGCACGCCGGTGCGCAGCGAGATGACGTCACGCCGCGCGAGCGGCGCGCGCAGGTGCCGGTTGAGTTCCGTGAGCAGACGTGTGACGTCCACCTCGGCCGGCCGCTGCGCGACGGCGAGTTCGGCGTGCACGGTGTCGGTGGAACCCCACAGCGACACCGGGCCCCACGGCGCCAGTGTCATCACGTCGCCGTCGGCGCTGTCGAGCACGAGGTGGCGCGTGTGCCAGGCCGGCCGCGGAAAGGCCAGCGAGACGCCGCGGCTGAAGAGATGACGCCACGGCGACGTGATGCCGGCCCGGTCGTTCACGGCGTCGGTCGAGCAGCCGGCCGCGTTCACGACCATCCGCGCGCGGACCTCCGAGGTGACGCCGGTCAGTCCGTCGCAGAGGCGCAGCCGCCATCCGGCCTTCGGACCGGCGCTGTCGATGGCGTCCACGCGGACGTGGTTGCGGATGTCGGCGCCGAGGCGTTCGGCCGCGAGCGCCCATTCGAGCACGAAGCGGGCGTCCGATGTGACGAGTGCGGCCTCCTCAATCGCGTAGGCGGCGCCTGCCGCGACCAGGTGGGTCTGCTCGTCATAGCCGTCGAGTCGACGCGGCCGGGCGCGTTTGCCGGCGCCCATCACCCAATAGGCGGCGAGCGCACTTTCGACGACGACCCGCGGCGGTCCGCCCGACGGCACGTAGAGCAGGGGCCGCGCCTGCACGCTCGCGGCGTGTTCGGCCACCAGGCGATCGCGGTCGCGGGTCAGGGCCAGCACCGTGGCCAGCTCGAGGTTCTTCAGATAGAGCAGGCCGCCCCAGATGAGCATCGTGGACGCCTGGCTCGTGCCGCCGCCGAAATCGCCCTGATCGACCAGCAGCACGCGGTAACCGGCGGACGTCAGCGCATGACACACCGCGGCGCCGTTGATGCCGGCGCCGACGATGACGACGTCGAACGTCCCGTCCACGCCTGCAATCTACCTCAGACGGCGGGTGAGCAGCAGGTAGGCGGCGATGGCGGCGACGAGGCTCGGCACGGTGGCCCCGCCCGCCATCAGGTAGTACATCGCCACGCCGGCCGCCCAGGCCACGATGCCCGGCCAGCGGATTCCGGCGAGCGGCCCGTGCGGATCGTAGAGCGCCGCGATCTCGACCGGCCGCGGCCGCAGCACGAAGTGGGCGAGCAGCACGCCGCCGACCGGCACGAGTACCGACCCGACAAGTGTCATGAAGCCGGCGAAGCGGTCGAGCCAGCCGCCGGTCAGGCCGAGTCCGGTGCCGATGAGGCCCACGATCCACACGGCGGCGCCGCTGCCCACGGCGGGCACGACGCTGCGCCACGCGAGCGACGAGAGGTAGATGTTCACGAAGTTGGTCGTGATGGTGGCCAGCACGATGAGCACGGCGGCCGCCGTGCCGGCATCGGCCGCGGCCAGCATCGCGCCGGGGTCGGCGCTGCCCGCATGCCGGGCCAGGCGCCAGCCGAGCGGCATCAGCCACACCGCCGTGAGCGCCAGGCCGAGGAACACGGCCACGCCGCTCGTGCGCGCCTTCGCGGTGAAGCGGGAGTAGTCGGCGAACATCAGCAGCCACGACACCTGATAGCCGATCACGATGTCGAGCAGCAGCGGCAGCGGCAGCGCCACCGCCTCGGCGGGCGGCGGCGGAGCGGCCGGCAGCCGCAGCACCACCCACGTCACGGCCACGCCCGCCACTCCCATGAGCGGCACCGCCCAGCGATCGGCGCGCCGCACGGCCAGCGGTCCGCCGGCGACGACCGCCGTGGAGATGAGGCCCACGACGAGCGCCCACGTGCGTTCGTCGAGCGGCAGCGGCAGCATCCGCGCGGCCACCGAGGCGGCGATCGCGTTGTTCACGGCGATCCAGGCGAAGTTCGTGAGGAAGAGCACGGCCGCGACGAGGTGCGCGCCGGTGTGACCGAGCACGGCGCGGGCCGCGACCATCGACGGCACACCCAGCCGCGAGCCCACCGGGGCGAGCGCCGCCACGAGGGCGGCGCCGACGACGCTGCCGATGCCCACGGCAAGAAACAGGCGGCCGGGCGAGAGGCCGGCGCCGAGCGACGCGCCCACCTGCAGCGTCGTGGCTACGATGTTGGCGGCCGCAAAGACCAGGAACAGATCCCAGCCCGACTGCGTCCGGCCCGCGTGCGGGACCGGCGAAAGATTGGCGGCGTGCATCGCGGTGGGCTAGACGATGTTGTGTTCGCCGGCGGACGGGCCGGCGGCGAAGCGCGCGAAAGTGAAGGGCGCCAGATCGAAGTGTGGATCGCGGCCGAGCATCACGTCAGCCAGCACACGACCCGCGGCCGGCGCCTGCTGGAAACCGTGGCCGCTGAAGCCGGCGATGCCGTAGAAGCCGTCGAGTCCGAGCGGGCCGATGACCGGGTTGTGATCGGGCGTCATCTCGTAGAGGCCGGCCCAGGCGTGGGTGACGGCGGCATCGACGAGCGCCGGCAGCCGGCGCGCCGCCACCTCCGTGACCTCGGGCAGGAAGTCCCATTTCACGGTGAGATCGAACCCGGGGCGTTCTGTCGGATCGCCCATGCCGAAGAGGAGCCCGGCGCCTTCACGGTGGAAGTAGAACGTCGTGTCGAAGTCGATGACCATGAGGCGCGAGGCCGGCGTACGGCCGGCAAAGCGCCGATCGTCCCAGCCGGCGCCTGCTTCCGGATGCGCAATGAAGATGTGACGCCGCTCGGGTGTGACCGGCAGCGTGACACCGGCAAGCGCCGCCACCTGCGCGGCCCATGGCCCCGCGGCATTGACCACGGTGCGTGTGGCGATGTCGCCGCGCGAGGTCCGCACGCGCGCGATGCGGCCATGTTCGACGTCGAGGCCCGTCACCTCCGTGTCGCGCAGGATCGTGAGGCCGCGCGCCTGCGCCGCCTTCGCGAAGCCCATCGTGACGCCGTTCGGATCGGTGATGCCGTCCTTCGCGCAGAAGGTCGCGGCGACGACACCGGTGGCATCGAGGCCCGGCGTCATCCGCGCCGCCTCATCGCCGGTGAGCCAGTCGACCTCGAGGCCGAGCGACCGCTGCAGTGCCACGCTCTCGCGGAAGCGTGCGGCACTCGCCTCGGACGACAACAGGAAGAGATAGCCGTCCTGCCAGAAGTCGATCGCGCTCCCGACCTCCGCCTCGAACCGCTCGAAGAGGGCGATCGACTCGCGCGACAGCGCGATGTTGGCCGGGTCGGAGAACTGGTGGCGCACGCCGCCGGCGTTGCGGCCGGTCGACCCCGTGCCGAGCTGGGTGTCGCGTTCGACGAGCACGACCGAGCCGGCCCCGTGCTGCGTCAGGTAGTACGCCGTCGCGGCGCCCATGCAGCCGCCGCCGACGATCACGATATCCGCGGAATCCATCGCCGGCATCGTACCATCGGCCGCCGCGCTAAACTTGACCCGCCCGGACGGGCCGCGGATCCGCCGTCCGCCAAGGAGTGTGTGCATGCGTCGCGCCCGACCTCTCGTTCTTGCCCTGCTCGTCCTGTGCGGCGCGTCCGTCGCCGGCGCACAGACGCCGCCGGCCGTCACGGTGCTGCAGCCGGCGCGCGTCTACGACGGCACGGTGATGCACGAAGGCTGGGGCGTCGTGGTGCGCGGCCGCACGATCGAGGCGGCCGGACCGATCGCCTCGCTCCCGGTGCCGGCCGGCGCGGCGCGTGTGGCGCTGCCAGGGCTGACCCTGATGCCCGGTCTCATCGAAGGCCACTCGCACCTGCTGTTGCATCCCTACAACGAAGTGACCTGGAACGACCAGGTACTGCGCGAGTCGGTGGCCTACCGCGTGGCCCGCGCCACGGTGAGCGCGCGCGACACGCTCATGGCCGGCATCACGACGGTGCGCGATCTGGGCACGGAAGGCGCCGGGTATGCCGACATCGGCCTCAGGAAATCGATCGACGACGGCATCATTCCCGGTCCCCGCATGCTCGTGAGCGGTCCGGCGATGGTGGCGACCGGCACGTACGGGCCGAAGGGCTTCGCGCCCGAGATGACCGTGCCGCAGGGCGCGGAGGAAGCGGACGGCATCGAAGGGGTGACGCGCGTCGCGCGCAACCAGATCGGCCACGGCATCGACTTCGTGAAGATCTACGCCGACTACCGCTGGGGCCCGAACGGCGAGGCGCGGCCCACCTTTTCGATCGAGGAGATCGCCGCGATCGTCGCCGTGGCGAAGAGCAGCGGCCGTTATGTGGCCGCACATGCCGGCACGGCCGAAGGCATGCGCCGCGCCGTGCTCGGCGGCGTCGAGACGATCGATCACGGCGATGCCGGCACGCCCGAGGTGTGGGCGCTCATGAAGGAGAAGGGCGTCACCTATTGCCCGACACTCGCCGCGCCGGATGCCACCGCGCAGTACGCCGGCTGGAAGAAGGGGCAGGAGCCGGAGCCGGCGCGTCTCGCGGAGAAACGCCGCACCTTCCAGGCGGCGATGAAGGCCGGCGTGAATCTCTGCTTCGGCGGCGACGTGGGCGTCTATCCGCACGGCGACAACCTGCGCGAGCTCGAGATGATGGTGGCGGCCGGCGTGACGCCCGCCGAGGCCACGCGCATCGCGACATCCGGCAACGCGGCGACCTTCCACATCGCAGACAGGCTGGGCGCGGTGAAGCCGGGACTCTTCGCCGACCTCATCGCCGTGGCCGGCGACCCCACGCGCGACCTCGCGGCGCTGCGGCAGGTTCGCTTCGTGATGAAGGACGGCCGCGTCTACCGTCAACCCTGAACCTCGTGCGTCAGACTCACATATGGACCTCAACCAGCTGCTCCTCGTTCTTCATTTCCTCGGGCTCGGCATGGGGCTCGCGGCGTCGGTCGTGGGCCTCGTGCTGCGCGGCCTGCTGGCCGGCGCCGATCCGGCGGAGGCGCGCGGACTCGTGCGCATCGGGCCGGTGATGGCCCAGGTCGGGGGCAGCGGCCTGCTGCTGCTCTGGGCCACCGGCTTCATGCTGACGTTCACGAAGTGGGGCGGCTTCGGCGCCCTGCCGTGGCAGTTCCACGCCAAGCTCGGCTTCGTCGTGCTGCTCACGCTGGCGGTGGGTGCGTCGCACGCCTTCCAGGCGAAAGCGCGGCGGGGCGATGCCGCCGCCGCGGCGATGCTGCCGCGCATCGGCGTGGCGAGCCTCGTGAGCTCGATCCTGGTGGTGGTCTTCGCGGTGCTGACCTTCGACTGAGCGCGTGCCGCGCGCGGGCAGGCGCGTGCGACAATCGCGCCGTGATTGCCCCAGCCTCCGACTTCATCAACCTCGACGGTGTGACGCATCTCGCCGCGGGCGGGCAGTCGCCCGTGCTCGGCTCGACACTCGCTGCGCTCGAACGCGCCGCGCGCGCCAAGGGCACGGGCCTCGCCGGCCAGCGCCTGAACGAGGCGGTGCGGGCGCGGGTGGCCTCCAAGGTCGCGGCGCTCGTGCACGCGGACCCCGGCGACATCGGCTTTCCCTCGAGCGTGGCGCACGGCGTGAGCCTGCTCGCCGACTCGCTCGACTGGCGCGCCGGCGACAACGTGGTGATGGAGCGCTGGGAGTTCCCCTCCCTGATGAATCCGTGGCTGGCGCAGGCGCGGCACGGCGTGGAGGTGCGCACCGTCGCGCCGAGCAGCGGCTGGCAGGCGCCGCTCGCCCGTGTCGCCGCCGCCATCGACAGCCGCACGCGCGTGGTCGCCGTGAGTCATGTCTCGTATCTGACCGGCGAACGCAAGAATCT
This sequence comes from uncultured Acidobacteriota bacterium, assembly GCA_902826515.1. Lineage (GTDB taxonomy): Bacteria > Acidobacteriota > Vicinamibacteria > Vicinamibacterales > UBA2999 > CADEFD01. The sequence continues at coordinate 33,518 of CADEFD010000005.1, read as the reverse complement.
CGAGGCCTACGCCGAGCTCGCGCACAAGGCCGGCGCGCTCTTCGTGGTGGACGCGTCGCACGCGCTCGGCTCGGTGCGCGTGGATGCGTCGGTGGCCGACGTGCTCTTCGGCTGCTGCTACAAGTTCCTGCTCGGCGTGCATGGCGTGGCGATTGCGTCGTGGAACCGCCGCCGCGTGCCCGACTGGCGGCCGCGGCTCACCGGCTGGCATTCGGTGGAGTCGCGTCCGCCGCTCGAGGAGCCGGGGCCGGTGCACGTGAAGTCCACCGGGCAGGTGTTCGAGCCTGGAAACCCGGCCTATCCGGCGCTCTACGTGCTCGATCAGTCACTCGACTACATCGCCGGGCTCGGCATGGAGCGGATCGAGGCGCACACACTGGCGATGTCGGGCGCGCTGCGTCAGCGCCTTGCGGGCCTCGGCGTGCCGGTGATGACGCCGGAGCCGGCCGCCGCGCGCGCCGCGAGCATCGCCTTCGAACATGCGGACCCGCAGGCCGTGCGCGAGGCGCTCGAAGAGGCCGACGTGCTCGTGACCGGCGAGTTCGGCCGCGTGCGCGCGTCGGTGCACGTCTACACGACCGACGAGGATCTCGCGACCGCCGCCGACGCGCTGCGCGACGCGCTCGGCTAGTTGATGCGGACGCGGAGGTCGACGCGAAACTGCCGCGGGGCACCGAAGTGGGTGCCGCTGAAGGGATTCCCGAAGTTGAAGGCGTAGGCGCGATTGAAGGCGTTCAGCACGCTGGCGCCCAGCGAGAGCTGCGCGCGGCCGGCGCGGAGCAGGCGCGCCGAGGCCGCGATGTCCACGACGAGGCGCGGCTTGACGCGGCCGCGCGCGACGTCGATCAGATCCGCGCCGGGACGTTCCAGCAGGTCCGCGAGGTCGTCGTCGTCGAGTTCGCCGACTTCGAGCGGTGTGCCGCTGCTGTAGCGGGCCTGTGCCGACGCCGACCAGCGCCCGACCGGCTGCACCCAGCTGACGGTGGCCGCGCCGACGTGGCGTTGATCGTGGTCTGGCGTGAAGACCACGCCCGGGCCGATCTGGTCGATGTCGTCTTCGAGGAACAGGCCGCCGTTGATCGGCCCTTCCTGTTCCACCTTCGACAGCGTGTAGCTGGCCGACCCCGACCAGCCGCGCCGGGAGGGCAGCGAGAGCCGCACGTCGAGGCCGCGCGCCGTGCCGCGTGCCACGCTGTTCGGGAACACGATCGTGGTGCCGAAGAACACGTTCGGGTCGGTGTAGTTCTTCACCCGGCGGCGCCAGGCCCCGATGTCCACTCGCAGTCCCGCGGGCAGGCGCTGGTCCCAGCCGAGCTCCCACGCGCTGGTGCGTTCCGGCGCGATCGCCGCGCCGCCGGAGTCGGCATCGTCGTCGTCGACAAAGGGCGACAGTGCGCGCGCCGCCTCGGACGAGGCGAGCAGCAGGTGCTCGGCCTGCGGCGGCTGGAAGAAGCGGTTGAACGACAGCCGCCATGTGAATCCGAGGGTTGGAGAGGTCAGGGCGGCGCCAAGCCGCGGACTCCACTGCGAGGCCTCGACCAGCAGTTCCGTACGGTCGTAGCGCAGGCCGAGGTCGAGCGAGAGCGGCCCGACGTCGACGCGATCCTCGGCGAACGCCGACCACTGCGTGCGTGTCACGCGGTCGCTGAAGAGGAACGGCCGGCGGCGCGTGAAGGCGCGGGCGGCGTCCGAGAGGTCGTCGGCGTCGTCGTCGGTGACGGCGAACGTGAAGTCCTCGCGCAGCGCCAGGCGCGCCGCTTCGCCACCAACCGCCAGCGAGTGGCGGCCCATGGCGCGGCTCCACGAGGCCAGCACACCCTGGCGATCGTGCTGCCGGTCGGACGCGGCGGTGATCGGCGTGCTCGCGTCCGAGGGCAGCAGCCGCGCGTCGACGTGGCGCAGATAGCCGCCCACCTGCACGGCGTTCGAGGCGCCGATGGCCTGTTGCCACGCGATGGAACCAGCGCGCTGCGCGATGCGCTGCCGCTGATCCTGACCGGCCTCGTCCTGTTCGTCGCCGTGCGGCACGTCGTACAGAGCGCGGCCCGTCCGGCCGAGCGCGGTCACCTGGCCCCAGGTGCCGAGGCCGCGGCGCAGGCGCAGGGAACCCGCGGCGACGCCGCCGGTGTTGTGGAGGTTGTCGGGGTGCACCGGATCGAGGAAGCGCTCCGACCGTTCGGTCGCGGTGGCGACGAACATGTCGACGCCGCCGCCGAGCGGGCCGCCCGTGGACGCGGTGGCGCTGCCGAGTGCGCTGCTGCCCGTGCCGGTCTGCACGTCGCCGAGCCAGCGTCTCGGCGCCGGCGGGGAATCCACCCACACCACGGCGCCGGACTTCAGGCCGTAACGCGCGGAGGTGTGACCGGTGCCGATCGCCACCGTGCCGGCGGCTGCGAGCGACGGCGGGATGCCGAACGCGACGTCCACGCGGTCGTAGACGGGGATGCCGTCCTCGACGAACAGCACGCCGTCGTCGACGCCGCGCACGTGCAGCAGGCCGTTGTCTTCCTCGGCCCAGCCCGGTGCCGCCGCCAGCGCCTGGGGCAAGGCGCGGCTCTGCAGGCGTAGCGGCCGGCCTTCGAGTTCGCGGGCGCTTGTCTGCTCCGCCGATCGGCTTATCGGGAGACGCGCGCCCTGGACGGTGACGTCATCCATCAGGTGCAGGCTGACTGTGAGGTCGACGGGCATGCCGGGGCCCACATCGATGTACGCGTCCCAGCTGCCGAGCGTTCCGACGCGTGCGTCGATGTAGTAGCGGCCAGGGGCGACGTCTCGAAATGCGAAACGCCCGGAGCCGTCGGTCGTTGTACTGACGACGACATCGTCACCTGCCACCAGGGCGACTGCGAGATCCGTCGCGACCTGTCCGGACGAGAACTCCACATGTCCGGCGACGACGTAACGCACCGGCTGGGCGGCGACAGGCGACACGGCGGCGAAGGCCACCACCGTCACGAGTGCCGCGATCATGGCGCGCATCGTTGTCAGTGCTTCTCGAACTTGTAGACGACGCCGTTCCGCATCACGAAACGCACGCGCTGCAGCGCGGTGATGTCGGTCAGCGGATTGCCCTCGACGGCCACGAGATCCGCGTTGTGCCCCGGGTAGATGGCGCCGATCTCATGGTGCAGCTTCATCGATTCGGCGGCGAGCGACGTCAGCGACTTGATCGCGTCCATCGGCGCCTGACCCGACTTCACGCGCTCGACGATCTCGCGCATGTTCTGCCCGTGAGCGCCGGCCACCGCGTCCGTGCCCATCACCATCTTCAGGTTCTTCGTCTTGAGCGCGGCCGAGAACATCGCGTCCTTGAAACCGAGGGCCTTTTCCATCGACGCGAACCCTTCGTCGGTGTAGTTGCCGATGCCGAGGAACTTCGCGCGGTTCTCCAGGTAGTTCTGCGTGACGAGGCCGATGTTCGGATCGAACCACACGCCCTTCTCGGCAAGGAGCGCCAGCGCCTCGGCGTTCGCGAGGCCGCCGTGTTCCACCACCGTGCAGCCGGCGCGCGCGGCGCGCATCATCGCCTCGGGCGCGTGGGCGTGCACCATGGACCGCAGGCCCTCCGCCCGCGCTTCGCCGCAGACCGCGTCGAGCTGCGCCTGCGACAGCGTGGGTACGCCGCCGTCGCGGATGCTGGCCGAAGCGAAGATCTTCACGAGGTCGGCGCCGTCGGCCTTGAACTTCCGCACGAGGCCGCGCAGTTCGTCGGGCGTCAGCTTCGGATTCGAGATCTGACCGAGCGAGCTCAACAGGCGCGGGCCGGGGAGCACGCCGCGGTTGATGGCATCGCGCAGCGCCTTGTCACCGGGCGAACCCACGCTCTGGATCGTGGTGAAGCCGGCCATCATCGTGACCCACGCGTTCTCGGCCGCGTAGAGCACGGCCTGGTCGGCGGGCTCTGGCCCCGTGGCGTAGCGGCCGTTGGCATCGAAGTGCCAGCCGATGTGCACGTGGGTGTCGATGAAGCCGGGCAGCAGCGTGAGGCCGGTCAGGTCGTAGGCGGCCGGACCGGTCGCCGGACCGAGCACCCGGATCTTGCCGTCCTTCACGGTCACGAGCACGTCGGCGCGTTCGCCGCCGCGGCCGTCGATCATGCGCGGCGCGCGGATGGTGACGGCGTCGGTCTGCGCGTCGAGGGCGGGGGACTGGCCGAGGGCCAGCGCGGCCAGCGCGAGCGTGAGGACGAGGCGGCGGATCATGGACGGCTCCTGCCCGCGCATTCTACGCGACGGGCCGTGGAGGCGTCCTCGGCCCGGGCGGCGCGGCCGCAGCGGCGTGCAACAATGCAAGGCACGCGCTCACGCTCCGACGTGCAGGCGTCGGGAACTCATGTCCATCACCCCCGGCCGGCCGTTGTCCCAGTTGTCCCGTATCGTGCACCGCGAAGTGGTGCTGCTGCTCGTGCTGTCGGCGTTCGCCTTCGGGCTGTTCCTGTTCACGCAGGCCGCGGCGGCCGCCAACCGGGCCCAGCAGGAGCTCGATGCCAGAGCCTGGTTCGACCGTGGACGCGTGGCGCTTGCGAACGGGGCCACGGCCAATGCGGTGGTCGCCCTGCGTCGCGCCGCGGCGGGAAGTGCCGACGACTGGTCGATTGCCCGCACGCTCGCCTCGGCGCTCGTGGCCGACGGGCGACCGGACGCGTCGCGGCAGCTGCTGCTCAGATGGCGCGCGCTGCATCCTGACGATGCCGAAGTCCATGCGCATCTGGCACGCGTCGAGGCCCGCAGCGGCAACGTCAACGAGGCGGTGGCGTACTACGAAAGCGCCCTGCACGGTCGCTGGCCCGATGGGGCGACGGAGCGCGTCGCACTTCGGCGGGAGGTCATCCAGCTGCTGCTGGGAGCCGGGCGCTCGGCGGCGGCGCTGTCGCACGTGCTGACCATGGCGGCCAACCTGCCCGACACCCCTGGGGCGCAGCTCGAGGTCGCGGGCCTGTTCATGGCGGCGGGCGACCCGGCACGGGCCCTCGAGCACTACCAGCGCACGCTCCGGCTCGCGCCAGGGGAGCGGGCCGCTCGCGCCGGCGCCGGCGCTGCCGCCTTCGCTCTGCACGACTATCCGCGGGCGCTCGGCTACGTTCGCGGCCTGCCGGACACCGCCAGCCAGCGGATTGCCGCAGTGGCCGAGCACGTCGTGGCGCTGGACCCGCGCTCCCCGCGGTTGCCCGCTGCCGTGCGGACGCGGCGGCTGGCCGCGACCATCGACACCGCGGCGCGCCTGTTCGAACGGTGCCGCGCCAGCGCGCCGGCGCCGACGCCGCTGGCCGGACGCTCCGACACTGCACTCGCCGCGGCGCTGACGGCGTTCGCCACCGGCCTGACGCCGGTCTCATTGCGGGAGACGCCCGAGGTGATCGACCGCGGGTTCGATCTGGCGGCCCGCGCCGTCGATCTCGTGGCGGCCCGGTGCCCACCGCTCGATTCCCGCGGCGAGGCCGTGCAGCGCCTTGCGCGCCTCCACGCGTCCACGCCATGACCCCGCCGCCGCCACCGCCCACGCTGCAGAGCCTGCGTCTGCGCGAGAACCAGCTCTTCTTCTTCATCACCGTGCTCGTCGGGGTGCTGGCCGGCCTCGCGGCCGTGCTGTTCACGCTGGCCATCGAGTGGGTCCACCGGGCGCTCTTCGGTCTCGACCCCGGGCCGGCGCGTCTGTTCCTCGTGCCCACCGTCGCCAGTCTGCTGGCCGGTGTCCTGCTCGCCACCGTGTTCCCGGACGTCCGCGGCAGCGGCGTGCCGCAGACCAAGGCGGCGTTCCGGCTGCACGGGGGCGTCATCCCCTTCCGTGTGCCCGTCGGCAAGTTCCTGATGGGAGCGCTCTGCGTCGGCTCCGGGCACTCGATGGGACGGGAAGGCCCGTCGGTGCAGATTGGGGCGGGTGTGGCCTCGGCCATCGGGCAATGGGTGGGGCTGCCTGCCGAGCGGGTGCGCGAACTGGTGCCCGTCGGCGCCGCCGGCGCGCTCGCCGCCGCGTTCAACACGCCGGTCTCGGCCGTCATCTTCGCCCTCGAAGAGATCATCGGGGACCTCAATGCGCCGCTCATTGGTTCCACCGTCGTGGCGTCGGTGGCCTCGGTGATGGTCGAGCGGTCGATCCTCGGCAACGAGCCGCTGTTCCGGGTGCCCGCGTACCATCTGATGCACGCCGCGGAACTCGGTGCCTACGCGGCACTCGGCATCATCGGTGGCGTCATCTCCGTGGTGTTCTGCCGCACGCTGCTGCGCGTGCGGCGCGCCACCCTGACGTTGTCCGCCACGGGGAAGGTGTTCCTGCCGGCGGCCGGCGGCGCCCTCGTGGGCCTCATCATCATCGCCGTGCCGCAGGTGATGGGCGTGGGTTACGAGTACATCGATCAGGCCCTCAACGGCGGCCTGATGATCAACACGCTGCTGGTGCTCGGCGCGGTGAAGATCGTGGCCACGCTCGTGTCGTACACGACGGGCAATGCCGGCGGCATCTTCGCGCCGAGCCTGTTCATCGGCGCCATGGCCGGCGGGGCGGTCGGCACGGCCACCCACTGGCTGGCGCCGTTTCCCACCGCCGATCCCGGCGCCTACGCCCTGGTCGGCATGGGCGCCCTCTTTGCCGGCATCATCCGCGCGCCGCTGACCTCGGTGTTCATGATCTTCGAGATCACGCAGGACTATCAGATCCTCGTGCCGCTCATGGTCGCGAACCTCATGAGCTTCCTGATCTCGCGCCACTACCTGCCCGTGCCGATCTATCACGCCCTGCTCGCGCAGGACGGGATCCATCTGCCGCCGTCGATCCCCGCGGACGCGAGCCGCGAGTGGACCGCCGGCAGCGCCATGTCGCGGGCATTCGAGCTCGTGTCGACCGAGCAGCTGATTGCCGACGTGGCGGCCCGGACCGCCGGTGAGCCGGAGCGCGTCGTGTTTATCGGCACCCCGGCCAACGTGACGGGTTTCGTCACCGACGCGGACCTCCGCGCCGCCGTCGCGCAGGGGCGCGGTGCCGGGCCGGTGCGCGAGCTGGAGCGCGCGGTGCCGGATGCCGTCTGGGTCGATGCACCGCCCAGGGACGTGCTCGAACGCCTGGCGCGCGAGGATCGGCCGGTGCCGGTCGTGGACGACGGCCCGCAGGGCGTGAGCGTCTGTGGCGTCATCCGATCGACCGACGTCGTGCGGTATCTGGCCACCGACCCGTAGCGGTGGCGCGCCCGCCTGCGGCTGCCGCGGGGCTGCGACCGGATACACTCGTGTCGCAGGGAGGCTGGTGATGAGGCGGTGCAGCAGGCAGGTGGCAATCGCAGTGGTGGGGCTGATGGCGACAGTGGCTCCGGCGATGGCGCAGGAGACGCAGACCGAGCGCGAGGCCGCCAGAGGAGTCCTCCAGAAGATGGACGCGCTCGAGCGGTCGATCGACGTGCCCGCTCTCGTCACCTCGCTGCGCGCCCCGAACGCAAAGCGCGACACCGTCGCCGCACGTGCCAGAGTGCTGCTCGACACGGAGCTGCTGGCGCTCTCGGACGACATCTGCACGCACCCCGAGGTCGGCTACAAGGAAACACGCTCGGCGCAGAAGCTCACCGAGAGTCTCAGGGCGCACGGCTTCAGCGTGGAAATGGGCGCCGGCGGCTTCGCGACGGCATTCACCGCGCGTTTCAAGGGCGGCCCCGGCGGCCGGCCCCACATGGGCGTCATCGTCGAATACGACGCGCTGCGTGGCACGAACGGCGCGTTCCACGGCGATCAGCATTGTTCGCAGGGACCGATCGGCATCGCCGCCGCGGTGGCGATCGCCGAGTTCCTCCAGAAGGAACAGTTGCCCGGCACCGTCACGGTCTTCGGCACGCCGGCCGAGGAGCTGCTCGAACCCTCGGCCAAGACCGTGATGCACAAGGCCAACGTGTTCTACGGCATGGACGTGATCGTACGCAGCCACGCTTCGATGAACACCTCGCGTCCGGCCCCCGGGTTCGGCACCTGCTGCCTGAACATCGACGGCGTGAAATACACCTTCACCGGCGCGCCGGCCCATCAGATGACGGCCTGGAACGGCCGCAACGCCCTCACGGCCGTGATGCAGCTCTTCGGGAACATCGACAGCGTGCGCGCCAACATCCGTCCCGAAGCGCGCATCCAGGGCATCATCACCGAAGGCGGCGCGGCGCCCAACGTCGTGCCCGACCGCACGCAGGCGGATTTCTACATCCGCTATCCCGACGAAATCTACCTGAAACAGGTGCGCGAGTTCGTCGACAACGCAGCGAAGGCGGCGGCGCTCTCCACCGGCACGAAAGTGACAATCGACAACTACGGCAGCAATCGCGACGGCATCTCGGTGGCCTCGCTGGCCGAACTCGCCTTCGCCTACATGAAGCAGTACGGCGCCGGCAAAGTGCTCGACGCGCCGGGCAAGCCGCAGGGATTCGAGGAGAGCGGCAGCGTCTCGCGCGACATCCCCGGCATCGGCTTCAGCGCCTATACGTCCGACTGGCCGAATCATACCTACGAAATGGAGCAGGACAACACGAAGCCCGTGGGCCACGCGGGTTTCACCGTGCAGGCCCAGGCCATGGCCGCGCTCCTGCACGACTTCGCCACCAACGAGCCGTATCGCGCCGTGGTGCAGCAGGAGTTCAACGGCATCAAGGCCCTCTTCGCCGAGTACCTCGCGGCACTCGAGAAGACCTATCAGGTGCCGGTGGTGCCCGACCCGAAATAGCCCCGCCGTCTACACGAGCCGGGCGGCGATGAGCGCGCCAGGCAGCGTGAGGATGACGTCGACGAGCAGCGGGCCGACGTCGTCGGTGGCGAGCAGCGCCGGCCGGCAGGCCGAGGCGCAGAGGGCCACGGCCCCGAGCGCCAGTCCGTGGCGGCCCTGCGCCGCGGCGATCGCGCCCGACAGCGCTGCCAGGGCCACCGCGATCCCGAGCGCGGCCAGCGGGCCGGCCAGCACCGGCAGGCTGGGCACGCCGGCCTCCCGGTCGCGTGCCGCGTCCTTGAGATCACAGAGCACGCAGCCAGCGGCGAACAGCAGGAAGAGCGGTAGGGCCACCGGTTCCTGGATCCAGCGCCAGCCAGACCACGGGCCCTCGCCCGAGGGCAGCACGATGCCGCACCACGTCCAGACGAGCGGCACGAGCACCGTCTTGCCGAGCGGCAGCCGCTTGAGCAACGGGTACGCCACGGCGAGCGCGCCGGCGAGCGGCACGACCATCGCCGCTTGCGGCCCCAACCACGGCAGCAGGGCCCCGCCGAGGAGGCTGGCAACGGCGGCGGCGCCCATCAGCACAGGCCGCATCCACCGCGGCTGCTCACTGGGCGGGTCGAGCGCCCGGTCGAGACTGTAGGCCGCGGCAATGCCGAGCAGGAGCAGCGCGACGCCCACCGGGTCCCACGGCCGGCCCGTGGCGCGCCGCACCACGACCGCCACCGACCACCCCAGCGCGAGTGGCCACCAGATATGGAGCAGGCGGAGCAGCGGGCGGACCGCCGGAGTCACGCGTGTCACGTCTCCCCATCCTACGTCGCCCGCACCCTGCCGCACGGCGGTGCGCAGTCGCCGGCCGCGCCCGGCCGCTACGGCGCGACGAGCGCGCGGAACGCCGCGTCGCCGCGCAGCGGCGCGAAGATCGGGTCGGCGGCCGCCTGCGCCTTCCACTGCTTCGGCTGGCGAGTGATGGCCAGAGTCAGCTGGGCGATGGCCGCCGCCGGCTGGCCCGCCTGCGCGTAGCGCTGCGCCAGTGCGTACATCGCGGCCTCGCTGCGCGGGTTGATGGCGAGCGCCTTCTGCATGTCCGCAATCGCCTCGGCGTGGCGCCCGGCCTTCGCGAGATCCGCGGCCCGGGCCGTCAGGCGCTGCGGCACGCCGAGCGTCATCTGCAGCAGGCGCCGCAACTCCTTGAAGGGTTCCTCATGGTCGTCCACGCGGATGTCCACGATGCGCTCGACGGTGGATTCACTCTTCGGATCGAGCGGCTTCACCACGAGGATGCCGGCCGACTGCATGCCGCGCGTGTCGCCGCCCTGGGCCTGGCCGGCGTCGAGGGCGTCCATGAGGCGTTCGGCCATCGTGCCGGTGCCGCGCTGGTAGGCCGCTGCCATCACCTGCACGACGGCTTCACTGGCGAGCGTGTTGCCCTGCGCCGAGAAGTTGAGGCCGCTCGCGTGGCCGGCGAAGCCGCCGAGGTGCACGAGGTCCTTCGGGTCGTTGTTGCGATCGATGACGCGCTTGCCGGTGTAGACCGCCGAGCGTCCTTTGGCGTCGATGACCGCCACCTGGCGCGTGTCGCGGCCGGGATCTTCGTCGGTGATGCGCTGCACGACCTCGGCCGGCGAGAGGCCCTGCTCGAGCAGCGCGATGGCCTTCGGTCCGTACTGGCGGTTGGCCGAGGCCTGTGTGGCCACCGCGCCGACCCCCGGCTTGGCGTACGGCACGGCGGCACCGGCGCCGAAGGCGCGCGACTGCACGCCCACGCCGAGTTCCTGTGTGGCCGGGTCGAACGCGATGATCGAGAAGGTGCCGAACCACGGATCGGGGCCGTCCGATGGTGCGAACGCGCCGGGGCGTGCCATCCAGAGCAGGGCGGTGAGGGCGGCGAGAGACAGGGTGACGCGGCCGTGCGGCATGGGCGGGATCCTCGGCGCGCATTCTACGCGAAACCTCGGGAAATGCCGGTGGAATGCCCGTGTTATGCTGCGGCGCGACCACAACCCGCCACGGTGCCCGCGCACCGTCGTGTCCCGTCACGAGGCCGTTTGAGCGTTCCCGACACCGTCCCGCAGGCTGCGCCTCGGCCCACGTACTTCCCGGCCCTCGATGGCGTGCGGGCGATGCTGCTGGTGGCGGTGCTGCTCCGCCACTTCAACCATCTGTGGAGTGCCGAGAACCTGCTCGAGCGGCTCTACCTCGTCATCCCGAATCTGGCGATTCCCGCGCTCGATGTGTTCTTCGCGATGTCGGGGTTCCTCATTACCGGCATTCTCGTGGACACGGTGGCCGAACCCGGCTACTTCCGCAATTTCTACCTGCGGCGCGTGCTGCGCATCCTGCCGCCGTACTACGCGTTCCTCGCCATCTGGTTCCTGCTGCTGCCGCTCGTGCCGATGTTCCGCGAGATGGCGATGCCGTGGTCGGAGCAGGCGTGGTACTGGCTGCACGCCGTCAATTTCCGTCTGGTGATCGTGGGCCAGTACCTGCCGGAGGAACGCCTCTACCATCTGTGGTCGCTGGCCTTCGAGGAGCAGTTCTACCTGCTGTGGCCGGCGGTGGTCTACGCGGTGTCGCGGCAGACGTTGCTCCGCATCTGTGCGGGCGCCTTCGTGGGCGCGTTCCTGTTCCGCCTCTGGGTGGCGCTCGCCGGCGTGAACTACGAAGTGGCCTTCGTGCTCCTGCCCGGACGCCTCGACCCGCTCGCCGCCGGCGCCGCGGTCGCCCTGCTCATCCGCGAGCCGGGGTGGTTCGACTGGCTGGTGCGTCGGGCGCGCATCTCTCTGGCTGTCAGCTTCGCGGCGATGCTGGCGCTGATTGCGGTCAGGCGCTCGTTCCTGCCGAACGATCCGGTGATTCTGACGCTCGGGCTGACGGTGTCGGCGGTGTTTGCCGCGTCGGTCGTCGGCGCGGTGCTGCGGCTCGACCGCGGCAGCCTCGCCGGCGCCATCCTGCTGCATCCGCTCACCCGGCGCGTCGGGGCGTTCACCTACGCCGCCTACATCTGGCACTGGCCGGTCGAGGCGCTGGCCCTGCGGCTCGGCTACGACCCGCTGGCGCTGCACGCCGCCTTCGGCATTCGGATTGTCGGTCAGCTCGTGTACTGGGCTACTCTCTTCGTCGCGTCGGTCGGCATGGGCGCCCTGAGCTGGTATGCGCTCGAGGTGCACTGTCTGAAGCTGAAGCGGTTCTTTTCGTATGGTGGCGGCACGGTCAGACGTGCCCGGAGCGGAGGTGACGAGTGAGACGACTGTTTGCCGTATTTGCCCTGCTGGCCCTGGCGATGTCGCCGGTGTCGGCCCAGCAGGCCGTGCCCGAGCTGCCCTTCGAGTCGGTGCCCAATCCGCTGACGATGCCGAACGACATCCACTTCGGCGAAATCGGCGGCGTGGCGATGAACTCGAAGAAGCACATCTTCGTGTTCTCGCGCGGCAACCTGACCGGGCCGGCCTACATGAACCAGGCGGCGCAGCTGCTCGAGTTCGACGCCACCGGCAAGTACCTGCGCGAGATCGGCAAGAACAACTTCGCCATGTCGTACGCGCACGCCGTGCGCATCGACAAGCAGGACAACATCTGGATCGTGGACAAAGGGTCGAACATGATCGTCAAGTTCAACCCGCAGGGCCGCGTGGAATGGGTCTTCGGCCGCAAGGGCGAGTCGTCGCACCTCGACGTGCCGCCCGACTTCGCCTCCCAGATCGGCGTGCTGCTGAAGCGCGCCGGCCTGCCGGTGGAGATTCCGGCCAACAACAACCCGCGCAATCCGGTGCCCGTGCACCGCGACAACAGCTTCAACCAGCCGACCGACGTGGCCTGGGACTCGAAGGGCAACTCGTACTTCAGCGACGGCTACGTGAACTCGCGCGTGGCCAAGGTCAACGCGCGCGGTGAGTGGATTGCCTCGTGGGGTTCGCTTGGCAAGGGACCCGGCGAATTCGACACCCCGCATGGCATTGCCGTGTCACCGGCCGACGAAATCTACGTGGCCGACCGCGGCAACCGCCGCATCCAGGTGTTCACGCCGGAAGGCAAGTACATCCGCGAGTTCGTCATCGACGTGCCGGTCGACACGAGCCGCGGCAAGATCACCTACGGCGCCGAAGCCCCGAATGCCAAGACCGGTTCGCAGGCGCCAGGTGCCCCCGACGCCCTCTGCATGACGCCCGGTCCGAATCCCGTGCTCTTCGTGGGCGACCTCTACCCGAGCCGCATCTACAAGGTGTCGCTCGAGGGCAAAGTGCTCGGCGTCTTCGGGCAGCCCGGCCGCAACCTCGGCGAGTTCGGCTGGATCCACGCCATCGCGTGCCCGTCGGAAGACGAGATCTGGGTGGGCGAACTCATCAACTGGCGCGTGCAGAAGCTCGTGACCAAGGGCAAGGGTCGGGCGACGGCCGCGCGCAAGTAGCGCCAGACAATCACCAACGGATGGTGCGGGCGGCGCGCGAGCGCCGCCCGTGTCATGTACGGGGGCGGGGTCCCACCAGTGGGACCAACAACGTGACGAGACCGCCGGCCCGGCGTTCCTTCCGCGCGTCTGATGCGGCGAAGAGGAGGAGGCCGATGCCCGAGATCGTCATGCAGGTGAATGGACGCCGCCACACGGTGGACGTCGATCCGGAGACGCCGCTTCTGTGGGTGCTGCGCGATGCGCTCGGGCTCGTCGGCACGAAGTTCGGCTGCGGCGGCGGCTTCTGCGGCGCCTGCACCGTGCACGTGGACGGCGCCGCCACGCGCGCCTGCACGCTGCCGCTCGCGCGGGTGAACGGCCGCGCGGTCGTGACCATCGAGGGACTGGCGCACCCCGTGCAGCAGGCGTGGGCCGATCTGGACGTCGCGCAGTGCGGCTACTGCCAGGCCGGGCAGCTCATGACCGCCGCGGCGCTGCTGGCGCGCACGCCGTCGCCCACCGACGACGAGATCGCCGCCGGCATGCACGGCAACCTGTGCCGCTGCGGCACCTACATGCGCATCCGCGAGGCGGTGCGCCGCGCCGCCTCGCTGGCCGCGTCGCCGGGCGCGGGGGTGGCGCGGTGAGCGCCGTGGTCTCGCGCCGCACCTTTCTGCGGACGTCGGTCACCGCGACCGGCGGCCTTCTGCTGTCGTTCGGGTGGGACGGCCCGGCGCCGCTCGGCGCGCAGCCCGCCACGTTGCAGCCGAACGGCTTCGTGCGGCTCGCGGCCGACGGCACGGTCACCATCTGGTCGAAGAATCCGGACATGGGGCAGGGCGTGAAGACGGCCCTGCCGATGATCCTCGCGGAGGAGATGGACGCCGACTGGTCGCGCGTGCAGGTGCGCGATGCGGAGCTGGACCGGGCGAAGTTCGGCGGACAGGGGTCCGGCGGCAGCGGCAGCATGCGCGAGGAGTGGGACCTCTACCGCAACGCCGGCGCCGCGATGCGCGAGCTGCTGGCGGGGGCGGCCGCCGAGACGTGGCAGGTGCCGCGAGCATCAGTGCGCACCGAGCGCGGCCGTGTCCTTCATGCGGCGTCCGGGCGCGCGCTCGAGTACGGCGCGCTCGTGATGCCGGCCTCGCGCCGCCCGATTCCGCAGGCGCCGGTCTGGAAGGATCCGTCGTCGTTCACGCTGCTCGGCACCCGCGTGCCCGGCGTTGACACGGACGGGATCGTGCACGGCCGGCCGCTCTATGGCATCGACGTGCGCCTGCCGGGGATGCGGTATGCGGCCATCGCCAGGTGCCCGGTGTTCAACGGGCGCGTCGCGTCTGTGGACGATGCCGCGGCGCTGCGGGTGCCCGGCGTCCGCCAGGTCGTGCGGATTCCCGGCCACGAGAACCCGACGTTCCTGATGCCGGGTGTGGCCGTCGTGGCCGACTCGACGTGGGCGGCCTTCAAGGGCCGCGACGCCCTGCGCGTGCAGTGGGAGGAGGGCGCGTTCGCCGCCGAGACGTCGGAGACGATCGCCGCGCAGTGTGCGACGCTCGCTGCCACTCCAGGCACGACGGTGCGCGCGGTGGGTGATGTCGAGTCGGCGCTCGCTTCGGCCGCGCGGGTCATCGACGTCCACTACGAGGCGCCGTTCCTCGCGCACGCCACGCTCGAACCGCACAACTGCACGGCCGACGTGCGTGACGGGCACTGCTTCATCACCGGTCCGCTCCAGATGCAGACGTCCGGCGCGCGGGTCGTCGCGGCGGTCACCGGTCTGCCGGTCGAACGCGTGCACGTGCAGGCCACGCGGCTTGGCGGCGGCTTCGGGCGGCGTCTGCTGTCGGACTACGCCGCCGAGGCGGCCGTGGTATCGCAAGCGGTGGGCGGACCGGTGCAGGTGGTGGGCACCCGCGAGGACGATCTGCGGCACGACTACTACCGGCCGGCCGGCGCCAGGCGCCTGCGCGTGGGCGTCGATGCCGCCGGGCACATCACCGCGTGGGATTGCCACCTCGTGAATATCTCGCGCAACGCCTACCGGCGCGGGGACGGGCCGCCGTGGAGCACCGAGACGTACGGTCTGGTCGCCGGTGTCTCGGCGGCCATCGGTCCCGACCTCGAACTGGACCTGGTGCCGTGGCAGATCCCGCACGTCCGCCTGCGGTATTCCGAGCCGCGCACGGGCGTCGCCACCGGCGCCTGGCGGGCGCCGGCGCATGTCGCCAACGGCTTCGCGGTCGAGACGCTGCTCGACGAGATCGCGCAGACCACCGGCCGCTCGCCCGTCGACCTGCGGCTCGAACTCTACGGCACGACGAGGGCGCTCCCTGCGGCCGGCGAGGATCCGACCCCCTACAGTCCGGATCGTATGGCGGCCGTGCTGCGCCTGGCGGCCGAGCGCGGTGGGTTCGCCCAGCGGCCGCCTGAGGGCCGCGTGCGTGGCCTCGCCGCCCACTACACGTTCGGGTCGTACTGCGCGCAGGTGGTTGAGCTGTCGGTGACGCCGGCCGCCGGCACGGCGCCGCGGCGGGTGACGGTGCACGCGGTCACCTGCGCACTCGACTGCGGCCTCGTCGTGAACCGCTCCGGCCTCGAGGCGCAGGCCCAGGGCGGCATCATCGACGGTCTGGGCCACGCGTTCTTCGGGGCGATCACGATCGACCGCGGCCGCGCCGTCGAGGGCAACTTCGATCGGTATCGCCTCATCCGCCACCGCGAGGCGCCGCGCGCGATCGACGTGCACGTCGTGCCGTCCACCCTGCGGCCGACGGGCTTCGGGGAAATCGCCGTGCCGGTCATCGCGCCCGCGATCGCGAACGCGATCGCGGCGGCCACCGGCCAGCGCCTGCGCCGCACGCCGTTTCTGCGCGACGGCTACACGCTCGGGTGACGGCTGCGTTCGCGCGGTCGTCGTTCGCCGGAACGTCCGGACGTGCCGGTCCCTCCGCCGTGCCGCCTACTGGCCGGCGGCGCGGAAGAGTTCGTCGGCCGACGACAGGATGATGTTGCGCAGGCGCGCCGGGTAGCCCGCCGGCAGCGTGGCGAGGAAGCGGCGCACGTCGCCGGCGGCATCGCCGCTCGCGTAGCCGCCGAGCGTCGCATCCATCCAGCGCTTCGGGAAGAAGATGTCGCCGGTCTTCTGAATCTCCCACAGCAGCTCGAGGCTCGGCCGCAGGTACTGCGCCGACTGCGCCGCGCGCAGCGGGTGGTGCAGGTAGTCGAGGCCGTCGAGCACCCACGGCTCGCGGCGGCGATTGGCGACGTCCTTGAGCGACAGGAACCAGCGCTCGCGCACGGCGGCATCGCCCGAGAGCGCCGGCATGATGAAGGCGAAGCGCGCCTTCCGATCGGGGTTCTCGATCCGCGCGAGCTGCGCGGTGAGGATCCCGGCCGCGCGCGGCACGTCGCGCACGGCGAGATCCATCGCCAGCCCGGAGTAGTCGGCCTCCGCGAGGGTCAGGCCGGGCACGGTCTCGGTCTGCTCCCACACGCGGGTGAGCCAGGCGAGCGTGTCGGGCGTGGCGCTGATGCGGCGCAGCGCGCCGAACCACGTGGACTTCTGCCCGCCGGTGGCCGCGCGGTCGAGGCCGGCGCGCAGCGTGGTCTCGGCGGAGGCGACGCGTGACGCACGTTCGGCCGGCGTGAGAAAGCGCCACCAGGCGTTGCTCATGTAACCGAGGATGCGGGCGCGGCTCTGTTCGTCCGGCTCCACGGCCACCGCCGCGAGAGCCGTGTCCACCAGGGTGGTCGCCGGTACGCCGCGATCGAGCAGCGCGTCCCAGAGCGACACCCACACGGCGCCGCGGGTCAGCACGTCGGGGATCGCGCTCACATTCGTCGCCAGGTAGTCGCGCGAGGCGCGGTCGAGCACGAAGCCGCCGTAGGCCCAGCCGCCGCCGTTCGGCAGCACGTACTTGGGTGCTGGCAGACCCGCGGCTTCAGCCACGACGGTGCGCGCGCCGTTCAGCGCGACCTCGATCGTGCGCGGACCGTCGGGCAGCGCCAGCGTGACGCGCAGCTGCTGCGGCCACAGGAGCCCGCGATGCTGCGGGTCGGCCTGCGAGAAGGCGAGCGAGACGATGCGGCCGTCCTGCACGTCGAGCTCGGTCGTGATGACCGGACGCCCCGCGGATTCCACCCACACCCGGCTCCACGCCGCGAGATCCACCGGCGTGCGGCGGTCGAGCACCTCGATGAGATCGCTCCAGGTGGCGTTGGCGAGCTTGTGGGCGTTCAGGTACTCGCGCAGGCCGTCGCGGAACGAGTCGGCGCCGAGCAGGGCTTCGAGGTGCCGCATCATCACCGGCGCCTTCTGGTAGATGATGGCGCCGTAGAGCGACCCGGCTTCGTTCAGGTTGTCGAGCGGCTGGCGGATCGGGTTCGTGCCGGCGGTGCGGTCGACCTCGTAGGCGGCGGGATAGTGCGCGAGCAGGAACCGCAGCTCGTGGTTCACCTCGGGGAACGACGGATTCACGATCTTCGCGGCCATGAAGTTGGCGAAGACCTCCTTCATCCACACGTCGTTGAACCAGCGCATGGTGACCAGATCGCCGAACCACATGTGCGCGGTTTCGTGCGAGATGACCGAGGCGCGGCCGAGGAACTGGTTCTGCGTAGCCGACTCGTCGAGCAGCAGGCTCGAGGCGTTGTAGAGCACCTTGCCGGCGTGTTCCATGCCGCCGAACTGGAAGGCCGGGATCGCCACGAAATCGAATTTGCCGAAGGCGTAGGGGATGCCGGTGTAGTCCTCCATGAAGGCGAGCGCGCGGGCGTGGAGGTCGAAGAGGGCGTCCTTGTTGCGTGCCACCTTCGCGGCATCCGTCTCGCGGTGGAAGAAGTTGAAGGTGCGGCCGTTGCGGGTGGCGGTCTCGACCTTGAAGTCGCCCACGACGAACGAGAAGAGATACGTGGGCAGCGGTTCGGTCTCGGCGAACCGTGTGGTGACGGCGCTGCCGCTGCCGGCGGCGCCGTCCCAGAGCGAGATGTCGCCGGCCTTCATCGGGGCCCCGTTGCTCACGGCGATCCACTCGCCGGGATAGCGCAGCTCGAGCGTCCAGCGCGCTTTGAGATCCGGCTGGTCGAAGACCGGGATGGCGAGGTGGGCGCGCGCCGGCACGAAGAGCGCGTAGAGGAAGTCCGGGTTGCGGTTCAGCGAGGCATCGCCGGCGGTGAACGCGATACGGATCTCATTCGCGCCCGCCGTGAGCGCGGATGCCGGCACCACGATATGGTCCGTCACGTAGCGGTGCCGCACCACGGCCCCACCCGCGCTGACCGACGTCACCTTGTCGGCGCCGGGGGCGAAGTCGAAGACCAGCGGCTGCGAGGCGTCGCTCAACTGGAACCGCGCCGTCATCGTGCCGGTGAGCGGCTGCTTCTGGTCTCTCGGTACCACGAGCGAGAGCTCGTAGCGCAGGTCGCGGATCGCCGCGGCGCGCGCGGTCGCCACGGCGAACGGAATCCCGGGCCCCGGCGTGGCCGTCTGCGCGTCCGCGCCCGACGCCGTCAGCAGCGACATCCCGAGCGCGGCAACCAGTGCAATCCTCGACATCCCCGAATTGTAACGGGGTCTGTCACGGTCACCGCCCGAAGTCTGGTCCCACCCAGCATGGGGTCTGACCCCAGTGGTGGATCACTCCGTGCGCAGGGCCAGCGTAGGACTCACACGGATCGCGCGGAGGGCCGGCAGCAGGCTCGCCAGCGCGGCCACGGCCAGGAGCGCCAGCGGCACGACGATGAAGGTGAGCGGATCGGTGGGCTGCACGTCGTAGAGCACGCCGCGCATCAGCCGGACCACGGCGAACGACGCCACCACACCGAGGGCGATGCCGCCGCCGGCGAGTGTCAGTCCGTGGCGCAGCACCATCGTCAGCACGTGGCGGCGCGGCGCTCCCATGGCGAGACGGATGCCGATTTCGTGCGTGCGGCGCGCCACCACGTACGACAACACGCCGTAGAGCCCGACGATGGCGAGCGCCAGGGCGATGGCCGCGAACGTGCCGAGCAGGAAGCCGGTGAGGCGCGGCGTCGCCAGCGCCGTCGCCACCACGTCGTCCATCGTGCGCACGGCGGCCACCGGCAGGCGGGCGTCCAGGCGGTGCAGCACATCGCGCACGGGCGCCGCGGTGGCCAGCGGATCGCCGCTCGTCCGCACGACGATGAAGGCGTTGCGCACCAGGCTGCCGTTGGTGACGACGTGCCACTGGCTGTGCGGCACGAAGAACTTCTCCTTCGAGGCGGCGGTGACGCCGTTGTGCCGCTCGTCGGCCACGATGCCGACGACGACGGCCTTCGGGCGTGTCATGTCGCCGCCCACCCGGACCTGCCCGCCGAGGGCGCGTCCGTCGGGCCAGTAGGTGCGGGCCATCGTCTCGTTCACGACCATCACCGGCTGGCTGGCGCTGCGGTCGCCGGCGTCGAACCAGCGGCCGTTCACGAGCCGCGCGCCCATCGCCTCGAAGGCGCCGTCGCTCACGATCTGCCAGTCGCCCTTGGCATTGCGGCCGGGGGCTTCCTCGAAGCCGTCGATGTCGAGCCCGTAGTCGCCGATGGTGGTCGCGAGCGGCAGCGCGCGGACGATGCCGGCGGCCGAGACGTCGTGCAGCCCCCGCACCTCGGTCAGGAGGCGGCGATAGAAGTCCACGACCGATTCGGGCGAGGCGTACCGGGATGCCGGGAGCGACACGCGCATGGTGAGGACGCCGCGCGGGTTGAAGCCGAGCGGCACCCGTCCGAGCGCTCCGAGGCTGCGCACCATCAGCCCGGCGCCGACGACGAGCACGACGGCCAGGGTCACCTCGGCTACGACGAGGGCGCCGCGCAGGCGCTGCCGGCTGCCGCCGGCGGTGGCCTGCTGCGAGCCTTCGCGCAGCGACTCCACGAGATTCACACGCAGCGTGCGCAGCGCCGGCACGAGCCCGAAGACGAGCGTCGTCACCACGGCGAGCGCGAAGGTGAAGATGACGACGGTCGCGTCGAGGCGAACCGGGGTGAGCGGCGGCAGGCTCGTGGGATCGAGCGCGAGCAGCGCCTGCACGCCGCCGGCGGCGAGCCCGAGGCCCAGCGTGGCGCCGGCCACGGCGAGCAGCACACTTTCCGTCAGGAGCTGGCGCACCAGCCGCTCGGTCGTCGCGCCGACGGCCGAGCGCACGGCCATCTCCCGCAGCCGCGCGTCGCCGCGCACGAGCAGCAGATTGGCGACGTTCGCGCAGGCGATGAGGAGCAGGCACGCGACCGCGCCCGAGAGCAGCCACATCGCCGGCCGCACCGTGCCGCGCACTTCGTCATCGAGGGCGGTGGCAAACGCCGAGAACCGCATCGCCTCGGGATACAGCCCCTGGTCCGTCATGGCCGACGTGAGGGCGCGCAGTTCCTCGCTGGCGGCTGCCACCGTGGCGCCGGGGGCGAGCACGCCCGCCCCGTAGTAGCCGTGAGAGCCGCGCTGAGCGTTGGCTTCGTCGAGCTGGAGGGCGCGCCAGAGCTGCGTCGGTTCGGCGGCCTCCTCCGTGAAGTCCGTGGGCAGTCGGAAGCCGGCCGGCATCACACCGACGACCTCGACGGGCTGGTCGTCGAGCTGGATGCGGCGCCCGACGACGGCGGGATCACCGCCGTAGCGGCTCTGCCACAGACCGTAGCCGAGAACGGCGACCGGCGCGGCCTTCGGCACGTCCTCGGCGGCGGTGATGACGCGCCCGATCAGGGGGACGGCGCCGAGCACCTCGAACGTGTTGGCCGTCACCTGCCCGACACTGACCCGTTCGGGTTCGCCGTCGCCGGTGAGGTTCTGCTGCGCGGACGTCCAGCCGGCCACTGCGGTGAGTGTCGTCGCCTGGCGCCGGTAGTCGAAAATCTCCTGGTCCGAGAGCCAGGTCTTGTCGAAACTCACCCAGCGGCTCCACACCATCACGCGGCGGTCGGCGTCGGCGTACGGGAGGGGCGCCAGCAGCACCGCCTTCACCACGGTGAAAAGCGCCGAGGTGGCGCCGATGCCGAGGGCCAACGTGACGAGCGCCGCGACGGCGACGCCCGGCGTGCGGCGAAGGCCGCGAACGCCGCCGATGAGATCCTGTCGAACGCCGTCGAGCTGCATGGGCGCCTCCGGCGGATTGGACGGGCGGCGGCGGCGCAGGGTTGGCGCGTTATTCCGTGCGCAGGGCGAGGACCGGTTCGGTGGCCGCGGCGCGCCGCGCCGGCACGTAGCCGGCCGCGAGGCCGACGAAGGCGAGCACGACTGCCGCTCCGGCGAGCGACAGTGGATCGAGCGGAGACAGACCGAAGAGCTGCGACTCGGCGGCGCGCCCCGCCGCCCAGGCGGCCGGCAGGCCGAGGGCGATGCCGCCGAGCGTGAGCGCCAGCACCTCGCCGAGCACCAGGCGCAGCACCTGACGCCGGGCGGCGCCGAGCGCGATGCGGATGCCGATTTCGCGGGTGCGGCGGGCCACGGTGTAGCTCATCACGCCGAAGAGGCCGACCGCGGCGAGCACTGTCGCCAGCGCCCCGAAGAGCAGGGAGAGCAGCGCGAGCAGGCGTTCGGTGGCGAGCGAGCCGTCCACCGTGGCATCCATGGTGGTGAGACGGAAGACGGGCAGCGCGGCATCGGCGTCGCGCACGGCCGCGCGCGCCAGGGCCGGAAGGCCCGCCGCGGCGCCGGCGTCCGCCCGCAGATAGAACGTCAGTTCGTCGACCTCGCTCGTCTGAAGAAACGGCGTGTAGACCACGCGCGGCTGACGCGACAGGCCGAGGCCCCGGCCCGGCGCCAGCTCGTCGAGCGCGTCGCTCTCGCCTGGCCGCACCTGCGAGTAGGCGGTGTCCTTCACCACGCCGACGATCTCCCAGCGTCCGGGGTCACCCTCGGCCCGGAAGCCGAAGCGCCGTCCGAGCGGGCTCTCGTTGCCGAAGAAGTACTTCGCGAACGTCTCGTTCACGACGGCCACGCGCGGGGCGCCCTCGGCATCGCGGGCCGTGAAGCCGCGGCCGGCGACCATCGGGATGCCCAGCGTGCGGAAGTAGTCGGGGCCGACCTCGTTGGTCCAGGGGTTCATGTCTTCGCCTTGCTGCGGCGCGTAGCCCTGCACCTGCACCGTGCGCGCCGAGACATTGCCGATGAGCACCGCTTCTGCGGCATACGACACGGCGGTGGCGCCCGGCAGCGTGGCGAGGCGGTCGGCGAGCGTCCGGTAGAGGGCGCGGGCGCTCTCCGGCGCGTGCCCCGACAAGGTGGCGTCGAGGGCGAAGGTCACGATGCGCGCGGTATCGAAGCCCGGGCCGAGCGTGCGCAGGTTCATCAGGCTCTGCGCGAAAAGCGCCGCGCCAGCCACGAGCAGCGTCGAGAGCGCGATCTGCGCGACGACCAGCCCCTTGCGGAAGCGCGCATGCTGCACGCCGGCGGCGGCCGCCTCCTCCTTGAGGGCGCGGTTCACATCGATGTCCGATCCTCGCAGCGCCGGCGCCAGGCCGAAGAGGAGCACCGTGGCCATCGAGACCAGCGCCGTGAAGGCCGCGATCCGGCCGTCGGGCGTGGTCGCGAGCGCCGTGTTGAACAGCTCGAGCGGCAGCACGGCGAGCAGCAGGTCGCCGAGCCAGATGGCCACGAGCGAGCCCACCATCCCGCCGGCCACCGCCACGACCACACTTTCGACGAGGGTCTGCCGCACCAGGTGGCCCCGCGTGGCGCCGAGGGCCAGCCGCACGCTCATCTCGCGCTGCCGGCCGGTGGCGCGGGCCAGCAGCAGATTGGCCACGTTCGCGCAGGCGATGAGCAGCACGAGGCCGACCATCCCCATGAGCAGCGCCACCGGGGTGCCGAGCGCGCCGCGAATCTCCGAGATGCCGCGCGACGCATCGGTGACGACGAGCGTCTTGGCGCGGAAGTTGGTCTTGAACTGATCCGAGAGCGCGGCGAAGGCGGGCACGGCCGTGAGTTCGTGGGCGTTGACCTGCTTGTAGCGCACGTCGAGCGCGGCCGTGGCGGCGGTGCGGTCGACCCCCTCTGCCAGGCGCCCCACGATCTGCAGCCAGCGGAAGCGGCGGTCTTCGAGCCCCTGCCACGTCGGCCGGATGGCCGGCATCGCCGCAATCGGCACGAAGATCGCCGGGGACTCGTTGGAGACGATGCCGTTGAAGCCGGGCCGCGCGACGCCCACCACCGTCATCGCCGTCGCGTTCACGACGACGCGGCGGCCCAGGACGTCCGGCGCGCGGTCGAAGAACCGTGTCCAGGCAGTGTCGCTCAGCACCAGCACGGGCGGCGCGGCGGCGGTGTCGTCGGCGGGCGTGAAGAAGCGGCCGAGTGCGGGCGTGACGCCGAGTGTGTCGAACGTGTTGCCCGACAACATCTCCGCCGACACGCGTTCGCCGTCCCGGTCGGCTCGCAGCACGACACTCGCCGGGGCGCGCGCGATGAGCGTGGCGGTAGCCCCCGTGCCCTCCGAGAGGTCGCGGAACATCGGATACGAGAACGCACGCCCGAGTTCGGTGCGCCCGCTGAACGCCCCCGGACCGTCGAGCTGCACGAGCGCCTCCGCCGCCGGCACGGGCAGACGCCGCAGCACGACCTGATCGAGCAGGGTGAAGATGGCCGTGTTGGCGCCGATGCCGAGGCCCAGGGTGAGGATCACGACGGCGGCAAAGCCCGGCGAACGGCGCAGCGAGCGCAGGGCGGTATGCAGGTCGCGGGTCAGGGTGTCCATGCCGGCAGCTCCGCGGTGCCGCACTGCCAGTTCCGCGCCAGCGTCGCGGCAGGCCGCGACACGCGGGAATCCGTCGAAAACGGGGAATGCGGTAGAACTGAGCGGGCGCGCACGCGGTCCGGGTGTCCGGATGCGGGCAGCGGGTGTGCGCCGGCAGGCAGCTCCTTCAGGAGGACGGCGATGATCTCGAGACGAGCAGTGCTGGTGCCGGCGTCTTCGGCGCGGCGTCGGGGGACGGCGGGATGGCGGGGCAGCAGCCGGTGCCGGCCGACCCGCGGCAGGTGCGCGAGCTCATCGGCGAGGTGCGTGAGATTGGCGAGGCGCTGCGCCTCGCCAACACCGCGGCCTTCACGGGCACGAGTCCCTACGCCGAGAAACTACGCGACCAGATGGTGGTCTTCCTGCGCGCGAACAACAAGTATCCCGACTACCTCGACGTCGGCATCCAGGTGTTCCACGCGATGTACGACTGGCACATCCATAACCGCCTGCCGCTCGTCGTCGGCCGCAGCGCCGATGGACGCTACGGCCTCGGGTTCATGTTCTCGCGGCTCATCCTGCGGCCGGACGCGGTGCCCGACTTCATCGGCATCGCCTACGATCAGCGCGCCTGACTACTTCGCGGCGACCGGTTCCTTCAGGAAGGCGACGAGTGGCGGCAGCACCTTCTCGGGCGCTTCGAGGTGCGGCACGTGGCCGAGCCCCGGGATGAGGAGCAGGCGGCCGTTGCCGTTCGGCACTTCCTTCGCGAGGAACGCCATGCGGTCCTGGAAGTTCTTCGCCGGGCCGAGCAGCATGTCCTCGGCGCCGCCGAACGCGAGCGTCGGCACCTTGATGTGCGCCCAGTCGTACACGACCGGATCGGCGTAGAGCATCTGGCCGATGAGCGCCTGCACCATCGCGAGACGCGGCCAGTCGCTGCTGAGCGTCCACGAGTAGCGGATGCGCGTGTAGGTCTCGAACTCCTGGTTCCACGCCTTCGGGTCGTGCGCCACGTAGCGGCTGAGCCCGCTGCGCGTGCTCTGGTAGTCGGTCTTGAGCGTGGACGCGTAGCCGTCGCTGATGGGCGTCATCGGGCGGTCGAAGCGTCCGTCGGTGAGGCCGATCGGGTTGTAGATGACCACCTTCTCGACGGCGTCGGGGAACTGCGTGGCGAAACGCGCCGCCAGCATGCCGCCCATCGAGTGGC
>CADEFD010000005.1:0-8472 GCA_902826515.1 uncultured Acidobacteriota bacterium | reverse complement strand
GCGTCGGGGAACTGCGTGGCGAAACGCGCCGCCAGCATGCCGCCCATCGAGTGGCCGATGACCATGACCTTGCCGATCTTCTCGGCCTGCAGGATGCGCCAGGTGTTGCGTGCCTGCGAGTTGAAGTTGTACGGCGCAATCGGCTTCGACGAACGGCCGTAGCCGATCTGGTCGGGCGTGATCACGCGGAAGCCTTCCTTCGTCAGCCCGTCGATGATGGCCTTGAAGTAGAAGCCGCCGAAGTTGTTGCCGTGCAGCAGCAGCACCGTCCTGCCGTTCGGCGTGCCCTGCGCCGGTGTGTCCATGTACGAGATGCGGACGTCCTGCTCGTAGACGCTGATGTCCAGGTACTTGCTCGGGTACGGGTACGGGCACTCGTCGCACGTGATGCTGCCGGGCTTGACGTCGGTCGGCGTGGGCACCGGCGGCAGCACGGCGCGGCCCTGGGCGGCGGCGGCCGTGGCGAAGGCGACGAGAGCGAAGGAAGCAGTGAACGCGCGCAGCATGGTCGGCATAGGTCTCGATTCCGGGGGCCGTCGGTGGCAGCGCCGCGGGCGGGCCGCGGAGCGCCATGAATCTAGCACACAGGGTCGGGCGCGGGCGGTTAGTCGTGTCCCGCTTCGCCCGGCGCCGGCAACGCGCCGCGATGGCCGAGCAGGCGGCGCGACAGGCCGGTCTGGCCCAGGTGGTATGCCTCGTGGAAGGCGATGCTCGCGAGGAGCGTCCCGATGGTCTCCTGCGGGTTGCCAGAAGGACTGAACGGCGCCGGAGCGGCGAGCCGTTCGGCGTCGACGCCGGCCAGGGCGGCCGAGAGCGCGCTGCCGAGGGCCGTGAACCGCGCGACGATCTCGTCGAGCGGCAGAGCGCCCGCCGGATCGAACCGCGGCCCGTAGTTCGAGAATGCGGCGTCGTCGTAGAGCGGCGTGACGCCGATGAGGCCGAGGGCCTGGTTCCGCGCGCGCGTCACGTGGCCCACCATCCAGTTCAGGGTGTTGCCGCCCTGCGGCGGGGCCTGCAGGCTCTCGGCGTGTGTCACGCCGGCGAGGTTGCGCGCGAGCACGAAACCGCCGATGCCGAACTGGAAGGTCAGGACGTCAGGACTCATGGTCACCCCCGGTGTCACCGGCGGCGCCGCGGCACCGCCCTGGTCAAGTCGATTCCCGTTTCCCGCGTGATGGCCGCGACCACCCGCCCGAGCGCGGCGACGTCCGCCGCAGAGAGCCGCGCCAGCACCTGCTGCTCGAAGGCCACCACCCGTTCGCGGGCCGCCGCACCCGTGGACGCTCCCCGCCGCGTGGCACGCAGCAGGGCCGATCGGGCGTCTTCCGGATTGGTCTCCCGCTCCAGCAGGCCCAGACCTTCCAGCCGCCGCAGCATGCTCGTCACCGTGGACTTCGAGACCCCCAGCAGCTTCACGACGGCCGTGACCGGCACCCCATCCCGCGCCGCCACGAACGCGACGAGCTGCGCCTCCTGCGCCGTCACTCCGAGGTCCGCGAGCACGGCGTCGAGGTGCAGACTGGTCTGCCGTTGCGCCTGGTGCAGCGGCGACAGCACCCGCATGGGCGCCGCCGACGCTGCATTAGTACGACGTCGTACTTTATGCGCGGCTGGCATCGGCGTCAAGTGTGTGGAGCAGGGTCAGGCCCGCATCCAGGCGCCGAGGCGCCGCAGGCCTTCGGTGATCTTGTCCGGCGTCATCACGAGCGGCCCGAACGAGATGCGCACGCCGCTGGCGATGGACGGCCCGAAGCCGCGCCCCGGCACCACCAGCACGCCGGTGGCCTTGAGCGCCTCGGGCACGAACTGGTCGGCGTCGCGGCCCACGTCCATCACCGTGTAGAGCCCGCCGGCGGGCACGAGCCGTGGCCGCCCGATGTGGGCGTCGATGGCCTCGAGCGTCACCTGCGCGGCGTGGCGGTAGAGGCGGTTGGCCTCGTCCACGTAGCGCCGCAGCGCGCCGCTGTCGATGGCGGTCGAAAGATACCGCGCCATCGCCATCTGCGACAGCGTGTCGGGGCAGAGGATGCTGCACTGCTGCACCCGCTCGAGCGCCTCGATGACCGGCGGGGCCGCTTCGATCCAGCCGAGCCGGCGGCCCAGGCCGCGCGCCCACTTCGAGTTCGAGTGGATCGCCACCATGTGCGGATGGTCGGTGGGTGACCAGCCGTAGTAGGCCGGCGGCGCATCGAAGTACTGGCACTTGTAGGCGAAGTCGATGGCCAGCCAGCTCCCGGCCTCGGCCGTGCGCGCCAGCATCAGCTCGGCGAGCGCCTGCGGCACGATCTGGCTGGTGGGATTGTCGGGCGCGCCGAAGAGCACGAGCTTCGGCCGGTGCTGGTCGAAGAGGCGCGTGAAGTCGCGGGCGACGCCCTCGGGATCGGCCGTCGGCCGGTAGCTCCACGTGGCCGGATCGAGCACCGGCAGCCGCACGATGCGGATGTCCGGCGCCACGAAGGCGAGCTGCCCTTCGTAGTTCGCGTAGGTCGGGTCGAGCAGCATCACCGTGTCGCCCGGATTCAGCAGCGCGCGGAAGAGATCGTGCGTGAGCTGCGTGCTGCCGAGGCCGATGGCGATGTTGGCGGCCTCGATGCGCGGCATCGCGAAGAGGTGCTGCTCGAAGCGCGCGATCTGCTCGCGGCAGGCCATGTCGCCGAGCGTCGCCGTGTAGCCGCCGCTCTGGTGGAAGAGGGCCGGATCGCTCACGACGTCCAGATACGCCTGGCGGAACTCCTCGGGGGCCGCGTGATTCACCCAGCCGCCGCCGAACGAGATGACGTCGTTCGGGTCGAGCCCCATGGCGACGATGTTGGCGCGCTCCGCCATCTTCATGATCTGGCGGATCGGCGACGGCGAGTGGAGCTGCGCCTGGACGAGCGTCGAGAGCGGGGCGGAGGTGGTGGTGGACATGCCGCCGGAAATTGTATCCTCGGCGGCGGGCCCCTCAGCGTTCGAGGACGACGCGGTTGTCGAGGCGCCGCCCGGCGAGGCCCTGCGGCCCGAGCAGTCCGCGCGCCACGAGGGCGGCGAGATCGCGGTCGAGGCGGCCGGGCACGCAACCGAGCAGCCGCACGTCGGGCATCGCGCCGCGGGTGTCGAGTTCGATCCAGAGCGGCCAGGCGCTGACCCGCGGGTCGCGGGCGAGCGCCGCGTTGACGGCCTCCTCGCGCTGGCGCGCCAGGTCCTGGCCGAGGCCGTCGAGTTCGGGGAAGAGCGGCGGCGGATCACCGGCCGCCGCGCGTGCGCCGCCCCGTGTCTCTGACGCGGCCTCGCTCGTGAGCGTCACGAGACGCAGATGGCCGCGGCTGTCGCGCGTGGCATGCGCCCGCACCACGCGGGCGCCGTCGGGGATGGCGCGGGCGATCTCGCGCGCGAACTGCAGCGCGAGGGTCACGCGCGGCGCGGCGGCGCGGGTGGACGCCAGGCGCGCGCGCAGGTCGCAGTCGGGACCGCGGAAGAGGATCTGGCCGCCCGCGGTGGACTGTTCGCGGAGCGTGAGGTCGAGCCCGCCCGGCACGGCCGCGCCGGTGCTGCGGTCGGTGATGCAGGCGATGTCGCCATCGGGCATCACCGCGGTGCCGGCGATGGTGCCGCGCCCGCAGGCCATGCCCCACGGGCCGTCGTCGAGGTCGTAGTCGGCGGTGCCGCTCGAGACGCCGGCCGGCTTCACGACGAGCACGTCGAGCGTCGTGAGCCGCGTGCGCAGGAGCTGGACGCGGTAGCCCGCCTTCGCCAGATCCCGGAGCGGCCCTTCGAGCGACTCGAAGAGATGCGCCGGCTTCGAGAGCCACTGCATGTCGCCCGGCGAGGCCTGCGCCGGCCCGAGTTCGATGAGGCCGGTGTCGAGCGCCACCGGCAGCACGCGCGTCATCCGCGCGCGGGTGTCGGCATCGGCCAGCGCCTGGTCCATCCACGACCTGCGGCCGCGGTTGCGGAAGACGCGGTAGGCAACCGCCGCCGGATCGGACGTCTTCTCGAAGGCGACGTGCACGATGTCGGTTTCGTGCGCGCTCACGGCGAGCCGGTAGCCGCCGGCGCCGATCGGCGCGACGACGTCCTCCATCCCGATTCCCGCGCGCACGTGCACGATCCGGTACTCGCGGGCCACGGCCGGCTCGCCGGCCGGCCGCGCCATCACCGCGAAGGTGAGGCCCGAGTGATCGACCAGTCCCGCCACGTAGGGACGCCGGTTCAGCAGCTGGTCGAGGATCGGCCCGTCGCCGCCGACGAGCGCGGTGAGTTCGTAGCCGAGGGCGCCGAGCGCATTGACCTGGCGCTCGAGGCTGGCGTCGACGTCGCTCTCGAAATCGCGCGACGTCGTGGCCACGACCACCCGATGGTCGTAGCGCGGCGCGGCGGCGCGTGCCGGCGCGATGGCGAGCGTGCCCGCGGCGGCGAGCGCGGAGAGCAGAAGGCCGGCAGCGTGTCGCATGGATTCAGCCGAGCCGAGTGTAGAGGACGAGCGCCGCGATCGCGAGCGGCACGAGGGCAATCGTGAAGGCGGCCTGGCTGCCCATCTCGGCCATGGCGATGTGCGCGGCTTCGCTCGTGGTCGAGAGGATGAGCGGCTCGTCGCGCCCGCCGGCGGCGATGCTCAGGGGCGTCAACGCCGCCACACGCGCCGTGAGGGCGTCGCAGCGCACGAGAT
Source organism: uncultured Acidobacteriota bacterium (assembly GCA_902826515.1). Lineage (GTDB taxonomy): Bacteria > Acidobacteriota > Vicinamibacteria > Vicinamibacterales > UBA2999 > CADEFD01. The sequence goes on along the minus strand of CADEFD010000005.1, from coordinate 3,824 downwards.
CGGTCCGGGTCCACGCCTCGGCCGCGGCCGTGCCGCCGACGGTATCGCCCGGTTCCTCGGGCTCCTCATCGTCGTCCCGCGCCTCGAAGCGCCGGTTGGTGACGCGGCCCGCCACGAGCAGCGGATCACCGGCATAGATGCGGGCTTCGGTGTAGCGGTAGAGGCTCGTGGACGTGCCGGCGATCTGCAGCATGCCGGTCGGACTGTCCGCCACCCCGTGGCGCGGCGGGTTGCGGTCTTCGGGCTCGAGGGTTGCGCCCGTCCACTGGCTGCGGTCCGTCGGCGTGACCTCGGCGCCGTCGACGTGCACCGCGCAGACGCCGGTGGCGTCGCGCACGAGCAGCGGGGCGCTGCTCGTCACCGATCGCACGGTCTCCCAGGCGAATTTCTTCGAGGTGGTCATCGACCGCGTCCACTTCTCGACGCGCGCCTCGTACCAGCAGCACGGTGCTCCCGTGAGCGGCGCTACGAGCAGTTCGCCATCGACCGCCTCCGCCGTGCCCTGCAGTTCCCGGTAGCCGGCGGTGGCCATGCCGACGGGCACGGTGGCGGTCTGCGTGAGCAGGGCGGCCTGGCGCCGCGCCCGCCAGCCGGCAAAGACCGCCACGGCCGCCATGCCGAGCGGCAGCAGCACCATGGCGAGGAAGACCCCGACGGGGGCGTCACGGATGATGGAACGCATCACGGACCTCAGGCGCCGAGAGAACTGATGGCGAACAGGCTGGCGGCGAGCCAGAGCAGGGCGACCAGGGTGCGTCGGGGCAGGAACGGCCCGGATCTCGTCATGCCTGCACTAGCGGAAAGCGCCGCGCGGACTTTCAGGGCGCCCTACCGGCTAGACTGTGTGCCAGTCGTGCCCCTCCCGCTGACCCCCGAACGCTGGCAGCGCCTCCAGCAGGTCTTCGAAGGCCTCGTGGAACTCCCCGCCGACCGGCAGGCGGCGGAACTCGCCCGCGAAGCCGCGACCGACCCGGACCTGGCCGCCGAGGTGGCGGCGATGCTCGCCCACGAAGCGGCCGCGGCCGGACATCTGCGCGAGGTCATCGGCGACAGCGTGGACGCCTCGGCCGTCGCCGGCGCGCCCCCGCGCCGTTTCGGCATCTACCGCGTGGTGCGCGAGGTGGGCCGCGGCGGCATGGGCGTGGTCTACGAGGGCACGAGCGACGACGAGTTCGCGCGCCGCGTCGCCATCAAGGTGGCGCCGTGGGCAGGCGCCGGCGCGCTGCTCGAGGCGCGCTTCCGCCTCGAACGCCAGATCCTCTCCGGGCTCGACCATCCGAACATCGCCCGCTTCCTCGACGGCGGCGCCGAAGAGGACCAGCCGTATTTCGTCATGGAATTCGTGGACGGGGTGCCGCTCACGGGTTATTGCCGCGAGGGACGCCTGAGCGTGCGGGCGCGTGTCGCGCTCGTGCGCGGCATCTGCGCGGCGCTCGACTACGCGCACCAGCACCTCGTCGTGCACCGCGATCTCAAGCCATCGAACATCCTCGTCACCGCGGACGGCATCCCGAAGGTGCTCGACTTCGGCATCGCCAAGCTGCTCGGTCCAGACGCCGCCGAAACCGGCGCCACCATCGGCCTCACCTCGTGGACGCCCGACTACGCGAGCCCCGAGCAGGTGCTCGGCAGACCCGTGAGCACGCGCAGCGACGTCTACTCGCTCGGCCTCGTGCTCTACGAGGTGCTCACCGGCCAGGCGGCGCAGCAGGCCGACGGCTCATCGCCCGTGGCGATTGCGCGTTCGGTGTGCGAGACCGAGCCGCCGCTCGCGAGCGCGCGGGTGGCCGCCACCGGCGAGCGGGCCCTCGCCCGTGAACTGCGCGGCGATCTCGACACCATCGTCGCCATGGCGATCCGCAAGGAACCGGAGCGGCGCTACGCGTCGATGGCGGCCTTCGCCGACGATCTCGGCCGGTATCTCCAGGGCCTGCCGGTGGCGGCGCGACCCAACACGTGGACCTATCGCGCCCGCAAGTTCGTGGCCCGGCACCGCGTGGCGGCCGTAGCCGCGGTGCTCGTCGCGGCCAGCGTGGCTGGCGGCACCGCCGCGGCCGTCTATCAGGCGCAACGCGCCGAGCGCCGTTTCGCCCAGGTCCGCGGCCTCGCCAACGCCTTCGTGTTCGATGTGCACGACCGCATCGCGGCGTTGCCGGGCGCCACCGAAGCCCGGCGCGCCATCGTGCGCACGGCGCTCACCTATCTCGAGAACCTGCGCGAAGAGGCCACGGGGGATGCCGCGCTCGCCCACGAACTGGCGGCGGCCTACGAGCGGATTGGCACCGTGCAGGGACATCCGCTGTCGGCGAACCTCGGCGAACCGGACGCGGCGCTGCAGAGCTACGCGCGGGCCGAGGCGCTGCTGGCGCCATTCGAGGCAGCGGGCCAGGACGAGACGCTCGTGCAAATCGCCACCGTCGCGCTCAGGCAGGCGCAGGTGCTGCGCGCCCGGGGGGAGGTCGAGGGCAGCCAGCGGGCCTACACGCGGGCGCGCGACGCCGGCGAGCGCGGCATCCGCGGCGGCGGCACGCGCGCCGCCCTCAGTGTCGTCGGCGAGGTGTACGCCGAGATGGCCCGCGCATCCACGGACCAGCGCGACCTCGCGGCGGCCGACACGGCGGCCGCGCGCGCCATGGCGATTGCCGAACAACTGCTGGCGTTCGACCCCGCCGATGCCGACCTGCGGAACAACCTGGCGTCGGCGCTGAACGCTCTGGGCCAGACGCGCATGGCGGCCTCGCGCTTCGAGGACGCGGCGGCCATCTACGCGCGGTCGGTGGCTGTGCGCGAGTTGCTCGTGCGGGACGCGCCCACGAACGTCACCTACCGCCGCGCGCTGATGGTGAGCTACGGCAATGTCGCCGATGTGCTCGGCGCGCGCACCGGCGAGAACCTCGGCGATGTGGCCGGCGCCACCGCGGCGCTCGAGAAGGCCACGGCGCTCGCGCGCGCCACGGCAGTGGAGGATGCCGCCGACCGGCGGGCGCGCTTCGATGTGGTGAATGCGCTGCTAAGGCTCGGCGCGCTGCTCGGGGACTACTCGGCGGCGCCGGCGACGGCGCTGGCCCCGCTGCTCGAAGCCGACGGTCTGAATGCGACGCTGCTCGCCGAGGAACCGGCGAGCGACCGCTACGGATACATGCAGATCGTGATCGACCGGCGGGTGGGCCGGGTGCTGGCCGCCACCGGACGTCCGGCCGAGGCGGCGCCGCGTTTCGAGCGGGCCCGCGTCCGGGCGCAGGCGCAGCGCAGCGGGCCGAACGGTCCGGCCACGCGCCATCAGTTGCTGATGACCACCATCGATCTGGCGCAGATCCGCGCCGCCGCCGGCGACCCGCGGGCGCTGGCGCTGGCGGGCGAGGCGGCCGCCGCGCTGGCCGCCACGCCGGTCACCCCGCCGAACGCCGCCGCCACGCTGCAGGCCGATCTGGGACGGGTCTGGCTGACGCTTGCGGCGGCGCAGCCCGCGGCGGCACGAAGCGACCTGCTGGCGCGGGCCACCGCGCTCGCCGACGAGAGCACCCGCCTGTGGACGGCGGTGGCGCTGCCGGCGGCGCTCGAACCGCAGCGCGCCGCGGCCCTCGCCGCGCTCGCCGCCGACCGCGCCCGCGCGACCGCACTCACGAGGCCCTGATGCACGGCGACGACGAGACCCCGACTCCCGAACGTGTGACGGCGCTGCTCGTGCGCTGGACCGACGGCGACGCCAACGCGCTCGACGCGCTCATGCCGCTCGTCTACCTCGAGCTGCGGAAGACGGCGCACGGGCTGCTGCGGCGTGAACGCGCCGATCACACGCTGCAGCCGACCGCGCTCGTGCACGA